>NZ_JAUBRJ010000055.1:0-53918 GCF_036701805.1 Microcoleus sp. N3A4 | reverse complement strand
AAGCCGAGAATAGCATTGAGGGGCGATCGCAATTCATGGCTCATATTAGCAATAAATGTACTTTTGGCTTGATTGGCGGTTTCTGCTTTCACTGCCAACTCTCGGGAAATATTCTCACTTTCCTGCAAAGCCATAGTACGCTGAATCACTCTTTCTTCTAATTCCGCATTAGCTTGTTGTAATTTCAAAGCCGCTTGACGATTTTCCGAAACAATCGCAGATGTCACCATCGTCGTAAGGGAAAGTACCCCCACAAATAAAAGTAGTAACAAAAGGGAATTACGATCCAATGCCGCCTTATAAAAAATACCAATTTTATAAGCCGTAGTGATAAAAGCCATACTACAAATGGCGGTGACTAAAATAGTAGTAACTTTCTGACTAAAACGAAAAACAGACCATAAGAGAGGGGGTAAAAGTAAATATTCTACAGGTACAGGTTGACTCTCAAATAAGGAAAATTTAATGACTATTCCCAAAATAATAACAATAATCAGAAATTCTCCACTAAGCCAAGACTGCGGGGCATAAAATTTCTGTTTTTTAAAACAACAAATTAACAAGAAAGGGGTAAAAAGTAAGATACCTATACTATCACCAATCCACCAACCCGTGAAAGTTTTTATAAAGTCAGACAAAGGGACAAAATTTTGATAAGTGAATGAACAAGTCCCGATCAAAGCGTTGGGTAAACTAACTCCCAAAAAACTAACGGCGATAAAAATTACTACATGATTGACTTCATTAAAAGGAAATTTTGTGCGAGTTAACCGTCGAATCACAAATACTGCCAATAAATTCCAAATCGTTACACTAATACTATTGAGGAAAGCAGTATTCCATAAACTTTGGGACATCGACCAGGCCAGGATTAAGGTCGCAATAAATTGACCTATAAAGATACCTAACCAACGAGAATAACCCCACTCCAATAAAGTGGCGAACATCCATCCTGTTCCGGGCCAAACGGGTGAAATATATGGTGGGATAATCGTAAGACTGGAAAATTCATGATTCGGGAGAAACCAACAAATTAAAGGATAAACAATGGAAATAATCAGAACTTGAAGCCACCAGTGGGGATTTTTTATTTCTAAGCCGAGACCATTTAAGAGGTTAAAAAACTGTTTTTTTGCGATCATTTTTCAGGTATCAACTTGCTTTACAAAAATTTTCAAATCTCAATTATGAACCATTAAAGGTTCAATTAAATCAAGAATTTGCTCAAATTGAAATTGACGTGCTAATTGAGTCAGGCTTTTGATTAAAAATAGTTCAGTTTCAGGAATTTCCTGAATTACTTTCATCACTTTTTTTGTGTTTGCTTCAAACACAGCTTTAGATAAGCTTATCATCCATTAATGGGGCCTTAACTAGGTCGGTGCTGTAAAACGCAACTATGTAAACGATCGTCAAGTATCAAAATGCCAAGAAAGCAGCACTAGGAGACCCTGTTTACATACAGTTACATAGTTCAGTTTAATCCCGCCGACCTGCGTAAGTTTTCTCCAACAACCCCAAAAATGATTGATACATTAATTGCCGTCGCACTTGATTTAATAAATCCTCAACATCTAAAAAACTGGTTTACTAAATGCTGCTACTGTCATCTATAAACTTGCAATTTGCTGTATATCCCAATTGATTGCCAATTCCCCAAAAGCCCGCAGAAGCATTCAGCACCTGAACCTGCTTTTTGATGCCCAACAAACGCGCTGCCAACAATTATGTAATAGTTTGTATCCGATCAGTGGTATTATTCCCATTGAGCAGCGAATCTCCTGTCATCAAAATTCTGATAGTAGCTTCAGGCTTAGCTGAATCGATTTGTTCAGAACGCTGAGAAAATTGATTGTACTGAAGTCTATTGCCAAAGCGATATATAGCCTTTCTCAAAAAGATGAGGTATGACTGACGACAGCTTACATAACCACCCAGACGCTTGAGGGCCCAAGCCCAACAACGTCCGCGAATCTTTCTGAGAACCGCTATACAAGTTGATTTGGTGCAAATATCTAGTCAGCATTAGCATTAGCTTGCAACACAGCAAAATTTCCGAATTCCAGCAAGCGCAAGGCAAGTTCTATCGCACTCAAAGAGGCGATCGCACAACTGGGAATCTCATACTTAGCTTTCAAAAATTTACCTGTAATTTGTAAACTGCAAAGCCACTGGATAATCTTCTTGCTTCAAGCGTTGAATCACCAACTGCAAATCATCTTTATCTTTAGCAGAAACCCGCACTGCATCTCCTTGAATCGAACCTTGAATCTTTTTAAACTCATCTCGAATTAATTTAGTTATTTTTTTGGCAATTTCCTGGTCAATCCCTTTTTTGAGTTTGATTTCTTGGCGCACCCGACTGCCGCTAGCAGGTTCAGCTTTGCCGTAATCAAAAATTTTCAAAGATAAATTCCGCTTGGCGGCTTTAGTTTGCAAAACAGTGTGAATCGCATCGAGAGTGAATTCGCTGTCCGTATTGACAGTAATGGATTCTGCGCCCAATTCCACGGTAGTTTTGGTATCTTTCAAGTCGTACCGGCTTTGAATTTCCCGCACAGTTTGGTCAACAGCGTTAACTAATTCTTGCCGATCGAACTCGCTGACAATATCAAATGAATAACTAGCAGCCATAAATTAGTAATTGGTAATGGGGCATTGGGCATTGGGCATTGGGCATTGGCCAAACAGGGCATTGGCAAAACAGGGCATTGGGCATTAACAACTAACCAATAACCAATAACCAATAACCAATAACCAATAACCAATAACCAATGACTACTGAAAATTAGCCATTAACAGCCATTAAACTGAAATAGAATAAAGAAACAGTGCAAGAAGAACTAATCGCAAACATGAGCGATCGCCCCAGCGGCACATTCAGAATATAGAAAACCGAAAACAACAACCGGGCGATCGTAAAAGCGATCGCAGCCAAACCCGCCGCCTCCGAATCTACCCCCGTCACAAAAGCCATCAAAGCCGCCGCTGAAAACAGCATAAACGTCTCAAACGAATTTTGGTGAGCCCAAGTTGCCCGCTGAGCGTAAGCAGGCAACCTCTCAAACATAGCGCGGGGCGCTGCTTGGTCGTAGCCTAGCTGCAAGCGAGCGAGGGCAACCACCAAAAACGGTGCATAAACCAGCGCCGCCGCCACCGCAATACAATCAAGCAGAATAACCGACACAGGCAATCCCAACAGCATTATCCGCCTCGCATTTCAATCAAAATAGAACAGAGTAACCACCTTGCGCTGTTCCTCCGCATCCTGGCAAGTTTTGAGCAAAGTGTGGCTTTCGTGAAAAGCAAAACAGATCAGTTGTTGACAGCGAGAAATAATCTCCTGATTGCACATGGCGCTTGCTTCCGGGAGAGACAAACTGTCATTTTTGGGATTTTCTACCAAATGTATCACTTGTTCGAGCTGGTCGCGAGACTCCCGAGGCTGGCGGCTCATGCTTTGCGGCAAAATCACCGTTAGCAGATTAGGATCTGCTCGCATTGCCCCCCGAATTGCGGCTGAATTGGTGCCTGTAGCGCCAGAAGTGATGAGCTGATTGCCTCCCAGAACTATGGCGTAGCTCAGCATCTCAATTAGCTGCTGGTGGGTAATAGGAACGTGGCGAGAACCCAAAAGAGCAATCCGCTTGGAGCTGGTTTGCTGGATCGCCGCAAGTTCTTGTAAAAAATCATCAACTCTGGGTAACTCTATTGATTGACTCAAAGAATTTATTAAATTAAATAAAACTACGTTGTGGATTTTAGCAGACTCACTAGCAATTGCCACCAAAAAGAAGTTAAGAATTGCTGATTTACGAGATATGACTAGAGGATGGGGAGATTTGAGCAAGCCAGAAAGCAAAATGTCTCAAAGCATTCAGCAGCCGGAGCTGAAGGTATAATTCAAAAAAAATTTAGAATTTAAGAATTTTTACTTTTTATTTTTCAAAGTAATAACTGGGAGCTGCCGAATACCTTCTTTCCTCAGCTCCGGCTGCCGAATACCTCGAGCTTCGGCTGCCTTCTTAATGGACTCGATCGCCCAACCCCAAGGATGCCATCATGCGGTCAAGGTCAAAGTGTTCTGCCATTAGCTGAGTAACGCATTCCACCTTGATCGGTTCGTGCAGGCGCACGTTGCCAAATGTGCTGTCGATAATTTCCACCGTGGTTAAGGTGTCCAAATCCACAGACAAAACTGGAATTTCCATTTCTTCTGCCCTGCCGATCACCAGGGGAGAAGGAGGCAAGTGACCTGTCAGAATTAAGCACTGAGTCGAGCTCTCCAGAGCCGCTAGCTGAATGTCCGTGCGATCGCCCCCCGTCACCACCGCCATATTTCTCGCTTTGCGGAAATACTTCAGAGCCGAGCTAACATTCATCGCGCCAATTGTCAAGGTTTCCACCATCAAGTCCAAACGGTCTCGACGGCAGAGCACGTCAGCTTTTAATTGGTGCACCAATTCTTTGACGCTGACACTCCGCAGCAAAGCGCTTCTGGGCAGCATTCCCAATACTGGAATGCCCTGTGCCTCCAGAAAAGGCCGCACAGTCGCCGTTATCGATTCGAGTTTGTCCGAGGGAACATCGTTGAGTACCACGCCAGCCAAGCGCGAACCCAAACGCTGTTTAGCAGACAGCAAATCGTCTATATAAAGATCGATCGGGCGCGCTACCAACAGCACAGAGGCATCAACTGCCTCAGCGACTTGAGCCAAAGACAAGTCAAACAGACTGCCTTCCTCCAAATTAGCTGGGCCTTCTAACAGCACCAAGTCTCCGGTGGGGACTTGCAAATATTGCGCCAGAGACAGGCGGTAATCTGTCTTGTCTTCTCCCCGCAAACGCTTGTGAACCGTCTCTTCGTCCAAAGACAAGAGGGTTGACGGTACCTGGCTTTCTGAAAGTTTGAGCGTCTCTACCGCGAACCGCACGTCCTCCTCGGAGCCACCAGCTCGATCGGAGCTAAAACAGGTTCCCAGAGGTTTGCCGTAGGCGACGGCGAGTCCTTTTGCCCGGAGTCCGAGTGCCATCCCCAGGGCGATCGCGGACTTGCCGCTGTAAGCTTTTGTGGAACCGATCAGCAAATATTTAGTCAATTTGGGTACGCCTTCACTCCTCAATTTGCACCTGTCTATTTCAATAATTTTAGTTTATTCAACAGTATTTCTGCCTTGCGACTCAATTTCGCAATACAATTATACTCGATTTTGCCGCTTTTGGGCAGATAGATTTTTTGCTTGAAACTTTTATTCACCTGTTGGCAACCCTTTTTTTCGCAGTTTTTTTACATTTTATTTTCAAAAATCAGGTTTTTAATATATTTTTTACCAGCACTTTTCGACAACTATTCATAGACCATGATTTCCTTAGAAATTGTTTTTGTTGTGACAAAAATTTGCAACTTTCATTGCAGAATTTAGACATGGCTACCGAGCCATAAAAAATAAAAATAACACGGTAGAAGTGAGCGATTTTATGCCTGCCAAAGCCTTGCCAGGGAAATTGACGGCAGTTTTGTGTTGTGTTATAGCGGTTCTCAGAAAGATTCGCGGACGTTGTTGGGCCCCGGCCCTCAAGCGTCTGGGTGGTTATGTAAGCTGTCAGTCATACCTCATCTTTTTGAGAAAGGCTATATCTCGATCGAATACAGCAATCCTCGCATCAGTCGCAAAATCGATCGAGACCAGAATCCTTGCAGTGCGAGCCAGAAAGCTCGCGTATAATGCAAGCAAATCATTTAGGATTGCTATACAGGTATTCGGTAGGGAGACAGCGCGGTCTGTATCCTCATCAGTTTTGCAGAGAATTGAAAATGGATATAGCCTTTCTCAAAAAGATGAGGTATGACTGACAGCTTACATAACCACCCAAACTTATTGGGCCGGGGCCCAACAACGTCCGCGAATCTTTCGCTCGAACCGCTATATGTATTATTAGTTATTAATTATTAGTGCGATCGCCCTCGTTCAAACTGATATCTTGCACTGCAAGGGATAAGCTGTTTAGGAGCGGGCTGCTAGCTTCTAAACATATAAATTGTCTTGTGGCGTGGGCTGGCATTTCGGCTGCCCAAAGGCTGATTGCGATGCCAGCCCGATCGCAGTTCAAGGGCTGTAGATTGAGTTTCGTTGGGCGGATATACAGCCCTTTCCTCTCAGCTACCGAGCCGCAAAAGTTGAACGAAATCGGATTGCGCGATCGCACTCGCTTGCACAAATAATGTCGGAAATAGGCTTGTGCGCTGGTTCCACAACCAATACAGCAGTTTTCGATGGAATGAAATACAGGTAGGGACTCAGGCTTTGTCTGAATCCCTAGGCGAAATCTGTATCGCGCTCAACGGAAAACTGCTGTAGATTTGCTGCAAGCGGTGGGGATAAGTGTTCGCGCCCAAAGGGATTCTTGAAAATAATGTCAAGAACTCAGTTACTATTGGGCTTCTCAAATAGGACTGGCGCACCAATCATGTAATGTCGCCGTCCCGATCGCCTTACACTATTGGTACGCCAGTTATGGCGCCCGTCAATCGATTTTAGATTTTAGATTTTAGATTTTAGATTGAAGAAAGCGACCCCACTGATAAATCCAGGGGCTGGCGATCGGGATTCGGAGCTTTTTTATCGAGCCACGAATCAATCCGGGGGCCCCGGATTAAATTGCTTGATTGTCAATTGCGAACTTTCGGCAGGGCGGGTGCGGTGAAAGTTACTCATCCATACGCATCAGCTTCCGGTAAAACGTTTTAGAAAAATCGACGGTACGAGTCCGCTGAAAAGTTAGGAGTACCTCAATTAAGCAACTGACAAACTCAGAGCTTTGCATAGTCACTTCGTAGCTGAGTTCAGCATTGCCGTCAAACAACACCCGACAGCGGGTTAAATCGATCGGCAGCGACGAGATATTCCAACTAGCGACAAACGGCACATCGTCGCCGCCGTCAATTTTTCTGGCCCCCTCCAAGCTTTTGAGCTTGTAGAGGCCAATAGCGTGCGGCAAAAACTTGCGCCTGGGCTCTTGACAGAAAGGCGCGTAGACTTTCACTTCTTTGTCGTCGGCTGGCTTGAGTTGAGGAATAGACATATTTCCACCTCAGACAATTATTACTAATAGATAGTTGAGATCCCCTGAAAAAACTAGCAGATATTCCTGGTCGATCGCAAGCAAAGGTCATCCCAAATACTTTATCCAGTACCCGTTTACCCGGGTTGTACAAGCAGCGAGCCCGCTGCTTGTCCTCCCATCTGCTTTCGACAAAAGGCCAGAAACTGGTACAGTAAATACTTATCTCTAAAATCAAAAACTATTGGTGGTTGAATCAAGTAACCTATGCAGCAGAGTTCTTGGCCAGAAAACGACGCTCGCAGCGAGCTTAACTTGGACATCTCTGATTTAGCTCAAGAAGAGCTCAAGAGTTTGACCTCGAACTCGAAGGTGGGCAAAGTATTTGCTATACCAGACATTGCCGACAGGGTGTTTGACGCGGAAACAAAAGCAAAGCTCCCGGTTGGGGTGTCTGTGCCGGGATCTCCCTCTTTTGCTCAAAATCTGTACCGGGGACGCCGGGGAAAAGCTGCCGCACTGCTGACTGCGATTTGGGGCGGCACGATCGCCCTGCACTTGATTTCTTGGGGTGCGTGGGTAGTGTGGGGGTTGACGGGACTGCTGTGGATGCAAGCATTTCGAGTTTTGTTTGCTTCGCCCAAGCCCGCACTGCCACCTCTTGCGGATGAAAATCGAGAGGAGTGGCCCTACGTGTCGCTGCTGGTGGCGGCGAAAAACGAGGAAGCGGTGATTGCCCGATTCGTAGAATCAATCTGCAATTTAGATTATCCGATCGACCGCTACGAAGTTTGGGCGATCGACGATCACAGCAGCGACGGCACGCCGCTCGTATTGGAACAGCTAACCAAACAGTACCCCCAGCTCAAAGTATTTCGCAGAGGAGCAAGTGCCAGCGGCGGCAAGTCGGGAGCCCTGAATCAAGTGTTGCCGCTGACTCGCGGGGAATTTGTGGGAATATTTGACGCCGACGCGACGGTAACGCCAGACTTGTTGCGCTTGGTGCTGCCGGTGTTCGATCGAGAACAGGTAGGGGCTGTGCAAGTCAGAAAAGCCATCGCCAATGCTTCGGTAAATTTGTGGACTCGCGGCCAAGAAGCAGAAATGGCTCTCGACAGTTTTTTCCAGCAGCAGCGGATTGCGATCGGCGGCATTGGAGAATTGCGCGGTAACGGCCAATTCATGCGTCGCACCGCCTTGGAAAGCTGCGGCGGCTGGAATGAGGAAACGATTACCGACGACCTGGATTTGACGGTGCGGCTGCACCTAGACCGATGGGACATTGAATTTCTCGCTTTCCCAGCCGTCTCAGAAGAAGGAGTCACTAACGCTCGCGCCCTTTGGCATCAGCGCAATCGCTGGGCAGAAGGCGGCTATCAGCGTTATCTTGACTACTGGCGGCTAATTTTACGCAACCGCATGGGAACTGGGAAAACTTGGGATTTATTTGGATTTTGGGTATCTCAATATCTCTTGCCTACAGTAGCGCTGCCGGACTGTTTGATGTCAATTGCGCTGCGCCGGATGCCGATCGCCAGTCCCCTAACTTTTATGACCCTTACTTTGTCGGTGGTGGGAATGTTTGTCGGTTTGCGCCGCACTCGCAAAGAGACCAAATTTGACGTTAAAAGAGTTTTTGTCACCTTGCTGCAAACGCTGCGGGGTACTGTGTATATGTTCCACTGGCTGCTGGTAGGGACTGTGACGGCTCGGATTGCGGTGCGGCCCAAGCGGCTCAAATGGATCAAAACCGTCCATCAAGGCGCTGCTAGTAGCATCAAGTAAACAATTAGCAGAAATATCTCGGCACAGTATTGCCCAAAGTCGGAAGATTTCCGAAGACAAAACAACCACCAACGCTCGCCAACTATGTCCCGCCAGAGCTACCAGTAAAATTTGGCAATTCCGAGAAAAAAATACTTTGAAACAGCTTAGGTAATAGGTAATCGGCGAGCGGTAATAGCGAATAAGTAATCGGCAATACAAAAGTCGAAAATTAAAAGATAAAAGCGAGAATTTTTAACTTTTAACTTGACAAAAAACCAATTACTATTTATTAATTATGAATTGCCAATTAGGACGAATTGCTTGTTGCCAACTACCCGTCACCCGTAATAGATAATGGATTTGTTAGAGTACCAAGCTAAATCTTTATTTCGCCAGATGGCAATTCCGGTTTTGCCGTCCCAGCGGATTGACAATCTTGCCGACCTCAAAGGACTGAAAATTCCCTACCCCGTTGTACTCAAGTCCCAAGTGCGGGCTGGTGGACGGGGCCGGGCGGGCGGTATCAAGTTTGTGGAAAATACGATCGATGCAGTAGCAGCCGCTCAAACAATTTTTAATTTGCCGATCGAGGGTGAATATCCCCAAGTCCTGCTGGCAGAAGCAAAGTACAACGCCGATCGAGAATTGTACTTAGCGGTACTCCTAGACCCCGTAGCGCGCCGCCCGGTGCTTCTGGGTTCGAGACAAGGAGGTATGGATGTCGAAGGGTCGATCGAGCAAATGCAGCAAGTTGCCGTAGACCAGGAATTTTCCCCATTCTACGCGAGGCGTCTCACGCTGAAAATGGGATTGCAGGGAGACTTGATTCAATCCGTGAGCACCATTGTCGAGAAAATGTACCGGCTGTTTGTCGAAAAAGATTTAGATTTAGTAGAAATCAATCCTCTCGGCATCAGTCCGATGGGAGAGGTAATGGCTTTAGACGGTAAAGTTAGCGCTAACAACGAGGCCTTGGGGCGGCATCCAGACTTGGCCGCACTCTCCGGTAACAGGCAAAGCAGCGGCTTGGTAGGGGAAAGGAGAATTCCCCACGTTCCAGGCGATCGCCCCAATTTCAACTCGAAGGTGCAGCAATCGCCGCCGGAGTTTGACCCTAAATCTCAATCCCCAATCTCGAATTCCGAATCCCTGCAATTAATCGAACTAGACGGGAATATCGGGATTTTGTGCAACGGAGTCGGCCTGACAATGGCAACTCTGGATGCTGTAACCCACCAAGGAGGAAAACCAGCTAATTTTGTGAATATGGGTTCCCTAGACCGCTACGATGCAGAAAATGCCCTGCGCGATCGCGCGGAGTTGGGTCTGGAGTTAGCCGCTCAGGATAAAAGCGTTAAGGTAATACTTGTCAATATTTTGGGCAGCGCCTCCAAAAGCGAGGAAATCGCAGCCGCAGTAGCCGGGTATTTGGAACGGAAAGCTCGCGCCAACCGCCACATCCAAGTTGTGCTGCGCTTGGTAGAGATCGATGATGATGCTGTTAAAAAGCGTTTGGGACAGTTGCCGGTGCAGCTAGCAAGCACTTTGGATGAGGCTGCGGCCGCCTCTGTATCGTCAGCCAAGTAGCGGCAGTCGATCGGCAAAAGACAAGACTTATTATGCACAGATGAAGGCCTTCTGCTTTTTAAAGATCGAGTGTCAAGTGGGAAAAAATGAATTTAACTCCTGAAAGCAAAGTCCTAGTACAGGGCATTACAGAATCTCCCGCGTCAACCCGCGCCGCCCTGATGATGAAAGCATACGGCACGAATGTGGTCGCCGGTGTCAGTCCCGGTCGGGGGGGGCTGGATTTGGAGGGAATTCCGATTTTTGATTTGGTAGAACAAGCAGTGGCGGCAGTGGGTCACGTTGACACTGCGGTAATTTTGGTAGACGCTTACTCGGTGCTGGATGCGGCTCTAGAAGCGATCGCCGGAGGAATTCGGCAAATCGCGATCGTCACTGGGGGAGTGCCTCCTCTGGATATGGTGCACTTAGTCAGAAAAGCAGAAGCTACCGAAACTTTGGTAATCGGGCCCAACAGTCCGGGGATTATTGTCCCCGACAAATTGCTGCTGGGAACTCACCCCAAGGAATTCTACACTCCCGGCCGGGTGGGGGTGATCAGCCGCAGCAGCACTTTGACTTACGAAGTTGCCCTAGAACTGACTGAGGCTGGGTTGGGACAGTCGATGGCGGTTTGTATTGGCTGCGACGCGATTGTCGGTTCTTCTTTTATGCAGTGGCTGCAAATTTTGGACGAAGACGACAGTACCGAAGCGATGGTTTTGGTGGGGGAAGTTGACGGGTGGAGCGAACAAGCTGCTGCTTCTTACATCGCCTCGGCGATCGACAAACCGGTGGTTGCTTATCTGGCCGGCCGCTACGCTCCCAAGGGGCCGTCTTTGGGCCACGCCGGCATCCTGATCAGTTCTCGGGCCGCAGCCCAGAAAGCCTTTGGAGTTACGGCCCAAAACAAAATGGCTGCTTTTGAAGAGGCGGGCATACCTGTGGCGGCTCGGCCTTCGGAGGTTCCGAAGTTGCTCAAAAAATTGCTAAAGAAAAATTGATTGCTTTCGGAGTTTTCACAATAGTCCTAACCGTCTTGGCGGTTGGGATAGCGGTAGGGCGGGGGCGGGTTTTGTCTCAAAATTGTCTGCTGAATGCCACAACAGCCGCTTCAACCCGCATTTAGGACACATTTATGATTTTCTTACCAAAGCCCTCTGACCGGCATTACAGGCTGCGGTGCGGTTGCTGGCAAGGGTGCGGGGGGGCGGCGCGCTGGAGGCGGAGTTGTTGGCGGAACGCTGCGCCGAGGTTCGATCGGACTTTCGGTGCGAGTTGTTTCAGTTGTGCGACTTGTCGATCGCATCACATCTTGAAGCAGGCTTTGCATATTTCCGGCTAAACTCTGAACTTTCCCAACAGCCGCGCTAATGCTGGCAACATCTACGTAAACCTCCGCTAGAGGATACTTTTTCAGGATTTCCAGCAGCGATACCTTACCGTCATCCCCGGCCGCCAGCATCATCGCCGCCCGCAGAGCTTTGCCGCTTTCTGTGCGGCGCTGAGTCCGAATTGCTTGACCGATTTCGTCAGTAATTTTCTCTCCCGGGGTGCTGTAAACTACCCTGGCCAGATTAGCAGGCTTTAAACCGATTTCTAGACCAATGAACCCCCGCAATATTTGCGCGTCCATTTTGGAAAACCGGATAATTTGTTGGAGGGTTGGGGTCGTCGTGCCGTCTTTAGCAAAGTCTTCTAAGTCGGTGATATTGATGGTTTGTCTGATCGGGCCAAATGTGAGGACAACTTTTTCGGCCGCTAATGCTGTACTGCTGCTAGATAATATGCTCGCGCTTGCTCCTAAAAAAAGGGCTAAGCCGATCGATACAAATTTTGTTAATTTCATAAAAAAACTGGGTAAGTGGGAAACTCAGCGACTTCAGTCCTGAGAGGAAAACGACTCGGCGATTTCAATCGCCTTGAATCTTTCCCCTTTCGGGTTGGAGGGGTATGGTTGCCCCTCCGATGAGGTATGGTTGCCTCAGTCTCCCTTGCGGGGTAATGTTCGCCTCGACCTGGTTATAAAGGCTTGTTAGACCTGCAACACTGTTTCAGTGACTTTAAAACTGTTTAATTGCAGATGACAGAGCGGAAAACTGGCGTCGCATTCTCCGGTGTCGTGACCTGAATAACGTCTCCTCCTGAGAGGGGTCTGGTCAGAACAGCTTGTAATTTCTTACAAGCTCAGTGGCTTTAGCCCTGAGTTCCTGACATTCAGTTTCACCGCTCGATTAAAATTATTTTTTCGAGATTTGTATATTATAGGTGCAGCCGTTATATTCTACAAGGTCGTGAGTGTAATTTGTTCCCGCGTCCCACCCACAACCTCGATCGAGTTTTTTTCTCGCTCTTGACTTGAAGAATAAGTCACCGCATCTGTCGAAATATTTTTGCTTCTATTCATTCTGAATTCTACCTTTTACATATCTAGCCTTATACATATCTAGCCTTTAGCCTTCTACATAAGTGCCTTTTATAATTTATGTTGAAAACCAAGCGCAAATCAAAGAAATCCAAACGCAAGCACAGCGAAAAAACAACAGCGCTCAGCAAAAAAGAACTAGCCGCACAAAAACGCAAAACTTCAGAAAAGCGCAATGAATTGGTGCAGGCGATCGCCATAAGCTGCTTAGTCAGCGCTGCTATCAGCATCCCGCTGTTGTTCGTAGCCCGCGCTAAGATTGCTATTGCAGGAGGCGCAGCCGTAGCCATCTTGCTGCTTTCCTACAAATACCCCCGTCAAGCTTTGTGGGCTTTTCTAATTTACCTGCCTTTCAGCGGTACAATTACTTACGCAATTGGCGGCGGGAATGCTGCATTTCAAGTAGCCAAAGATGCTTTCTACATACCAGCTCTCATCGCCCTAATTCAAAGCTGCAAAAAGAAACAGTTACCTTTGTTTATTCCCAAACAAATGCTTTCTACCTTCAGCATCCTGTTGATGATGGCAATGCTGACTTTAATTTTTGTCAACGGGGAAATGCAGCTCAACCCTATGAAGGGCGAAAAACCCATTCTCCAAGGAATTCTCGGCTTAAAAGTATTGATAGGTTACATACCGCTGATTGCTTGCACCTATTATCTGCTCCGCACTAAGAAGGATTTGGTATTTTTTAGTCGAATGCACCTAATTTTGGCGATCGTTTGCTGCCTTCTCGGTTTGATTCAGTACCTGTTGCTGCAAAGTGGAAGATGCGCGGGTACCCGAGGAATGACCGGAGAAGAATTATATAAAGCAACACTGCAAGCTAGATGTTTTGTTGGCGGTTCTCTAGTATTCAGTCCAGAAGTTAAGTTTATCCGCTTACCGGGAACTTTTGTAGCGCCTTGGCAGTGGGCGTGGTTTTTAATTTCTAATGCTTTTCTAACCTTTGCCTCTGCCTTTTGCGACCCTTCATTCTGGTGGCGAGTTATCGGTTTATTTGGCATGGCATTAGTATTTGCCAATGCAGTTATTTCCGGTCAAAGAGCTGCTTTAGTTATGGTTCCAGTTGCCACGGCAATCTTGCTAGTTCTCACCGGTCAATTAGTTAATTTAAAACGATTTATTCCCATCGGTGCAGGACTGGCGATTCTGCTGTTTGTCGGTGCAGCAATTAACCCGGGAATTATCGAGCAGCGGTGGGAGAGTTTTGTTAGCCGCTGGAATGCTGCACCGCCCCAGCAGTTTCTTTTTAATCAGTTCGAGCAGAGCAACAATTTTATCATTGACAGACCTTTCGGTAGAGGTGTGGGACGAGCGACTAATTCAACGCGGATATTTGGCAACCCGCAACTAATTGAAACTTTCCAACCTAAGTTGATGTACGAACTAGGTTATCCCGGAATGATTGCTTTTCAACTCATGGTTTTACACTTAGCTTTTCTAGCTTTTAGAGCTTACCGTTCTGTGAAAGACAAAAGTTTGCGGAGTTACGGAGCTAGTTTTTGGGTGTTTGTGGGATTTATTACGATCAATCCTCAATACTATCCGCTGGATGTAGATCCAGTGTCCGTGTATTATTGGGTTTTGGCTGGGGCGATTTTAAAGTTGCCCAAAATTGACAAACAGGTGCAGGATGAAAAACACGAGGAACTTGAGTCAAATGAATTGCAAGTTCACCAGCAATTAAAGGAGAAAAAAATTATTGCATCTTCCCCAATTTGACAGTCTTGGATGCAGAATATTAAATCCGGTGGCATGGGAATTAATATTACCCACAGTCAGGACACGGCGCCGTGCCCTTGGACTACAATTAATTAATCAGGCGATAGTTACATCTCTCGCGATCGGGGGCGATTCCTTGCCCGTGCTACGATTTTTTTGGGGTAGGAAAACGGCATTGCCGTGTCCTCCTCCTTTGCTTTTTGTATCCACGACTCTATTAATTAACGCGAACTTTACTGCGGCTGCCAGACCGGACTGCTAGCATTTAAGTCCTTGTCTTTTGTCAGTTTAGTCAATCCCGAACCGTCCCGATTAATTACATACAAGTTGCTTTTGTCTCCTTGGATTTCATTAAATATAAAAGCAATTTGCTGGCTGTCAGTAGACCAAGCTAATTCTGAAATTCCCGACGGTTTTAGCCGGGTAGCTAGTTGATTTAGCTGGTTCCCGTCAGCATTGATTGTATATAGTTTTTGATAGTTGAAGTCTCCTGCGACGAAGGCAATAAGTTTGCCATCCGGCGACCATGAAAGTTCGTCGTAGTTTCTGGGTTTTTGCGTGAGGTTCTGGGCTGTCCCCCGCTTAATGTCGATCGCGTAAATATCCTGCATTTTGCCGCCAAAATCGCCCGGTTTATTGTAGTAGTAAGCAATGCGGCTGCTGTCGGGCGACCAAAATAGTTTGACGTTGTAAACCTGATTTTGCGGATTGTCAGTCAAATTTTTGAGGTTGCTTCCGTCCGCATTAATTGTATATATTTCCTGTTGGGGATACGTGCCGAACAAGAAAGCAATTTTTGTGCGATCGGGCGACCAAACAAGTTGACTTCCGCCGGAAAGATACTCGCCAGTAATTTTAGTTATTTTGGTCATTTCCGAACCGTCGGCATTCATTTTGTAAATATTTTTATCCTTGACAAATGCTACCTGCTGGCCGTCCGGCGCCAGGTAAAATTCCGATGAAATTTCCGTTTTAGGCGGTTCTCCTCCTACTTCTAAATTCCGAACTAATTTAGTTCCTTGAATGCCAGAATTGTCGCTTGTATAAAGTGATTGACTGCCAGGAGTATCAGAGGTAAAACCGTCACAGGAACGCACAAAAACAAGTTTCTGGCTGTTGGAAAACCAAGCTATTTCAAAATTAGCTGCTTTGCAAGCATCCCCAGCAAACTGTTTAGTTAGTCGGGAACCGTCAGCGTTGACTGTATAAATGTCGGTGTCTCCACTCACGAAAGCCAGTCGCTGCCCGTTGGGCGACCAAACTAGGGTAGGACTAACATCTATGTTTGGTGCAAGTTCGCGGCGGGCGGAACTGCTAGTATTGACGGCAAATAAACTGTTTTTTACCTCGCTGCCGCGCCTCTGAAGGGCGGTAAACGCTAGTATCTTCGGTTTTTGGGCTGCGGTTGTGGGAGGGCTGTGAAGGTTCAAAAAGCAGCTAATTAAGAGTGTTAGGGCGATGAGGGCGATCGAACTAAGTCGCAATAATTTATTCAAAAGCATTTTGTCAATATCATCTCCTTACTTTCAAATTTTCACAGTATTCAGCCCTCATATCGCCGACTTCTTAAAGTGCTGCGGGGAGATGGCAAATTCTAACTCCAAGCTATTACCAATGCCCAATTCGCAATGCCCGATTCAAAGTGTTTGTCTGTCGATATGTCTCGACAGCCTCAAACTCTGTTTAATTCTGCCAATAATTAGCTCGAACATTTTTTTTCGGGACGGATTCTTGCTGCTGGGCGGCATCCCTAACTCGCAACACATCAAGTTCAAGTCAGTTGCACTCATTGCCAACAATTTTTGCCTCACCTCTTCTTCATTACCATTCTTAGCTTGTAAACGCAGTTCTTCATAAACTTCTAGAACATTTCTAGCCGATAAATTAGCAGGTTTATTAACATCAGCACCAGTGGAAATATCCGAAGTTTTTGACGCAGCCGAAAGCCCTCCCCGCTTGACTTGAGTTTCAAGCCTGGTTAATTTTCGAGAAACGTCCCGCAAGATTTCCTTAAGTTCGCCAATTTCCTCAACTAACCCCCCGCTTTCTTGTTCGGAAGCAGCCGAAATTTCTTTTTTAATCATTTCAGATACTCCTCACACTCGCGCCATAGTTTTTCAAATTCTCTAACTAATTCTCGCGGCAGTTCTCCCTCATTAATTGCCCGTTTTAGCCCGACGCTTTCCCTAATCGTAGATTCTAAAAATCTAACTTCTATATTATTGTCTTTTGATATCTCAGCGCAAAGTCTCTTGACTTCTCTCATGTAAAACTGAACTTCATTTGTCAGCAATCCTCCATAGGTTTTAGCTTTATTCATAAACACTGCTATCTTGGGAAACGGATAAGGCTCAATCCGTTTCTGGAGCGAGTTTAAAACTAGACTCAATCCCCTAGAACCAAAATAATCGGGATTGACGGGAATTAATATTAAGTCGCAGCAAGAGAGTACGCTGTAGGTGAGGAGGCTGAAGGAAGGCGAACAGTCAAAAAGCATCAAGTCATATTTGGGGAGATTCGCAGAGTTGGCGATTTTGCCGATGAATCTGCGGATGAAGTCTTTAACACTTTTGCCCTCAAATCCATCGATATCCAACCAATACAATTCTTCAACTGAAGGGACAAAATGCAACTGTTCGTCAATCTGATAAATGGTGTCGAAGCCAACGGGAAATTTAAAGTTCTGTCCGGCTTTTTTAAAGACTTCTAGAGCGTCGTAAATTGTGAGTCTGTGCTTGAGAGATTGTTCGTACCACTTACCAAACTTGTCATCTAAATGACCTGTATTTTCGTTAAGTCCGATCGCCTCTGTGAGCGACATTTGCGGATCTAAGTCTAACATCAAGACTTCTAAGTCTGTTCCTTGGGATATAATATTGCCCAGACTCCAAGTGACGGTGGTCTTTCCGACTCCGCCTTTGAAGTTGATTACGGCTATGGATTTAGGACTCATGGCTGGCTTTGTTTAGATTTTGCTCAATTTTTTATTAAAACATATTGTGTGACTTTGTTCAGTGCGCGATCGTATACTAGGGTCAAATCAACTGACTAATTCTTTACAACTTTAGCCGTTGCAACTCCTTACACGCATAACGGAGAGAAGTCAAAGGAATGCGATCGACTCCTTGAGGACATATTTCTAAAGCCAATATTTTTGCCGATTTTTTAGCTAGTTGAATCCTCTCTTTCGCAGTCATTGTTTTATCTTTATAATCTGTACTTTCATTGCATTCCTGACCTGACCTATAGCTATTAATATAATAAAACCACGTTTCAATATTTCGGGCTGGTACAAAAATAGCAACTTTCTCGTCAGGCAGTCGCGGATCTTTGTTTAAATTACCTGCTGTTTCGTCTAATGCTATATTTAAAGAACGCTTTCGATCGTCCAAGCTATCTTCATCAGCATCAATCATCACCACTACAGCAATATTTCTGTACTTACGGCTTCTAGAACTTTTAATAAGAGCTGGATAATCCTTGACTATCAAAGCATTGTTATTCTCAATTAATCTCCCTTTAGGATTGCCATAGTCTTTAATTTTGTGATCTTCCAAGCCCCGGCAGATTAGATATTGTCTGATAAATCGCTCTTGGTCAATATCTTCACAGAGAATAGTTACTTCTGATAAATCATCTCTACTCGTCGTCATAAATCCATCCAAGTTCTATAAGCTTAGCAACTGATAAACCTTCTTCTTCAGTATCAGTAATTGGCCGCACGCGGACAGCTTCATTATCTCTTCGTTCAAACCAATGACCTGAATTGCTTGCTAAGTAATTAATTAATGAGGGGTGATGAGAAATTAACATTGCTTGTGCTTCATTTTCAAGACAATAGTCCATCACCCTACGCAACCAAGGTTGTATTTCCGGTAAAGCCAGAAAATTTTCTGGTTCATCAATACACAAAGTAAAATTATCATCAGCAGAACAATATATTAAGGTGTATAGAGCAATTAAAGCTTTTTGACCATGTGATAATTCATTAAGCCTATAAGCAGCCTTGCTGGGACGTGTAAAAGATGCTGATAAAATCCTAACATCACCGGATTTAGAATTTTGAAATGAATCAAATCCTTGGATAATCTTTTGTAATTCCAGCGTTAATTTAAGGATTTTACCTTGAGATTCTTGAGATAAATAGCTGTACCAAGCTGCATAATTTGACATATCCCAGTTAGGTGAACTTTCCTCCTTAAGGCTTTCTGATTCCATTATAAAAGGATTGATCTGTACAATAAAAAAGTTAGAAATCCGTTTTTTGAACCATGTAAGCTTTAGATTGTCAGGCCTCTCGTAAATAAAACCAATGCCAGAACGCGACCAATCAAAGAACGGCAAGAAAGGACCTTCGCGATCGGGATCGTCATTATACAGCTTAGCTTGACCTACAGGCATACCTCTATCGCCTGCATCAACCCAGAACTTAAACAGAGGTTTTCCGTCAAAAGTTAAGCTTTCTAGTCGCATTCTAGGAGGTGCATAGTCTCCTTGATGTTCGATCTCTAGGGTATATTTATAAATGCCACCATTTCCTTCAATATCTAATTCAAATTTTTGAATGTTTGATTTTTGCCATCTTGTTAAATCCTTGCTTGCAAACAAATCTGATACTTTATAATCTTGCTGGAAAGCTTGATCGCCTAAAATAAATTTCTGTAGTTTTCTTAAAACCTCGAAAACGGTAGTTTTGCCCGATCCATTTGAGCCCATAAAGAGATTTAAGCCAGCTACTGTCAAATCAAAATTGACCAGGCATCTAAAATTATTTACATAAATTCTCTTCAGCATAATTTTTATTGATAAACGTTAGGATAATGATCAATTTAAGGGTCGATTAGAAATACAGCGGTTCTCCCACAAGACTTTGTACTTGCAAAGCAAAGCCAATTAGTTATTTTTAGGTCTTGAAATTGGTTAAGCGGAAGGCTCCTTTAACCAATTCTTAGTTAAGTTCAACGGGGTTTTCCTTATTCCATCTGCTTAGGAACGAAAATTTAATAAATTAAACATCTGCCATACTTCTCTCTCTCCAGAAGCTCAGGGGTAAAGAGAGGCAGAGCCTCCGGATCTGCATTACCAGGCAGAGCCTGGTAACGAGCCAATCGCTTAAGTTATTAAATTTTCATTCCTTAATTGCTTCTCAAGTTCAGATTTTCATCATAATTATTCGGTTATTTAAAATGATTAATATTGCCTTTAAAGAGAGTAGTTTGAAGTTGACAATAAGGGCTGGCCAAATTACCAGCCCTTAATTTGTTTTAGCGTTTCACCAACTTCTTAGAAACCTTCCGCAAGCGAATTGATTTCGGTGTTACCTCCACCAATTCATCCTGACCGATGTACTCCAAAGCGCGCTCCAAACTCATATCGACTGGCGCTTGCAATTGCGCCAATTCTTCACCGCCAGATGCGCGGTGGTTTGTCAACTGCTTCGACTTGCAAATATTCAGCTCCATGTCTTCATCTCGGTTGTTTTCTCCGATAATCATCCCTCTGTAAACCTTGGTTCCGGGGGTAATGAAAAATACGCCGCGGTCTTCAGCATTTTTCAGTGAATAAGTAGTTGCAACTCCTTCTTCAAAGGAAATCAATACTCCGTTGCGACGGGCGATAATTTCTCCACCGAGGGGGCGATAGTCGAGGAAGCTGTGGTTCATAATTCCAGCGCCGCGAGTCAAGCGCATAAACTCGCCTCGGAATCCAATCAAACCGCGAGCGGGGACTGAAAATTCGATTTGGGTGCGACCGGTGCTGCTGACGTGCATATCTTGCATTTCTGCTTTCCGCTGACCGAGGCGTTCGATGCAGCCGCCGACTGCTTCTTCGGGTACGTCTAACACCAAACATTCAAAGGGTTCGCAGGGACGACCGCCGACTTCGCGGTAGATTACTTGCGGCTGGGATACTTGGAATTCGTATCCTTCGCGACGCATATTTTCGATTAGGATGCCGAGGTGGAGTTCGCCGCGGCCGGATACGAGGAATTTGTCGGGAGAGTCGGTTTCTTCGACGCGCAAGGCGACGTTGGTTTGGAGTTCTCGCATTAGCCGATCGCGAATTTGTCGCGATGTTACCAAACTACCTTCTTGACCGCAGAACGGCGAATCGTTCACAGAGAAAGTCATCTGCAAAGTCGGTTCGTCAACCTTGATTAAAGGCAGCGCTTGCGGGTCGTTGGGGCAGGTAATTGTCTCGCCAATATACGCATCAGCAAAACCGGCAACGGCGACAATATTACCAGCAGAAGATTCTGGGATATCAATCCGCTTCAGGCCTTCAAAGCCCATCAATTTGGTAATTTTTGATTTGACAAGCGCGCCGCTTTCTGTGATTAAGACTGCTTGTTGACCGATTCTAATCGTGCCGTTGTGGATGCGGCCGATGACGATGCGACCGACGTATTCTGAGTAATCTAAGGTGGTTACTTGCAGTTGCAGTGGCTTGTTGGGGTCGCCTACGGGGGGCGGTACGTGGTCGAGGATTTCTTCAAAGAGGGGCTTCATATCTACCCCTTCGTCTTCGAGGTGTTTTTTGGCGTAACCGCTTAAGCCGGAACCGAAGAGATAGGGAAATTCGCACTGATCGTCGTCAGCACCTAGTTCGAGGAACAGATCCAAAACTTTATCGACGGCTTTGTGGGGGTCTGCCCGCTCGCGATCGATCTTATTCACAAAGACGATCGGGCGCAGTCCTTTTTCTAGGGCTTTTTTGAGCACGAAGCGGGTTTGCGGCATCGGGCCTTCGTTGGCGTCTACGATCAGCAGACAGCCGTCAACCATGCCGAGAACTCGTTCGACTTCCCCGCCGAAGTCCGCGTGTCCGGGGGTATCGACGATGTTGATCAGGGTTTCTCCGTACCTGACGGCGGTGTTTTTGGAAAGGATGGTAATGCCGCGTTCGCGCTCGATGTCGTTGGAGTCCATGACGCAATCTGGGATTTCTTCCCCTTCGCGGAAGATCCCGGACTGTCTGAGGAGAGCGTCCACAAGGGTGGTTTTGCCGTGATCGACGTGAGCAATGATGGCGACGTTGCGAATGGGAAGACTCATAATGCGTCTGGAACGTTAAACGGATCTAACTAAAGATTTCTTAATAATTGTAGCGCATGGAGTCAAGGGGCGATCGGGCGCGGCTTTAAGATGGGAGGGCGATCGTCGCTAAAATCAAGATTATGGAAGTGCAACAAGCGTGAAATTGAGCGTTACACCACGCCTGACGGCAGAGTTCCTTTCGATCGGTGATTTTGAGTTGGCCCAAGTGAAGAAGCTTTGATAGGGGGCGATCGCCCGTATTAAGATCGGGGTGCAAGTACGATCGACCTTATGGAAGTACAACAAGCGTGAAATTCAGCGTTATATCAGACAAAATGGCACAGTTCCCTTTGCAGAATGGTTTACAACCCTGCGGGATGTTAACGCTAAAATTAGGATTGATAAAAGGCTTCAGCGGGTTAGCGGTGGCAACTTAGGAGACTATCGCTCAGTTGGCGCAGGAGTTTGGGAATTAAGGATTGACTATGGCCCGGGCTACCGAATCTACTTTGGACAAGCGGGAGCTACGATTGTGCTTATCCTGTGCGGTGGAGATAAAAGCACTCAAGACCAAGACATTGTTAAAGCTCAGGAATACTGGAGAGATTATGAAAGACGCCAAAGTGCCGACGAGTGATAGTTATCATTCTTTTAAAATTTCCAATTTCAAAGACCCAAATTATGCTGCTGCTTACCTCTCACTGATCTTTGAAGAAGAGGAAGAAGGCGATTTAGAGATGGGAATAATGCGAAAATCGCTTCGAGATGTATTTGAGGCTCTGGGCGAACCAATTATGTCTGATAAGGAGGCCTCATTGCATCTGGAAAAATTAGATGTTTTGTTGTCGCAGAATGGAAGCGCGACAATTTATGCTTTGGGTAATTGGCTGAAGGCGTTGGGATTGAAGTTAACGGTTGCGGTTGATGAAGGGGATGAAGGGGAAGAGGAAAGTTCTGTTAGTGATGTTGAGTTGGCGGAGGTTGGTAATGTTTGATGGGGGGCGATCGCCCGTATTAAGATGAGGGTGCAAGTACGATCGACCTTATGGAAGTACAACCGAGGGAAATTAGGCGTTATATTACCCCAGACGGTAAAAATCCTTTTGCAGAGTGGCTTAGTTCCCTGCGGGATTTGAATGCGGTAGTTAAAATTGAGCAAAGGCTTGACCGAGTTCGCTTGGGGAATTTAGGAAACAGCAAGTCTGTTGGGGAAGGAGTCTGCGAATTGAAAATTGACTTTGGGCCTGGGTATCGCGTGTACTTCGGGCAAGTTGGGTCAACAATAGTGCTTCTCCTTTGCGGTGGAGATAAAAGCACTCAAGAACAAGATATCCGCAAAGCGTATGAGTATTGGAAAGAATATGGAGAACGCCAAAATGCCAACGAGCGATAGTTATCAGGATTATCTGATTGAAGCCCTCAAGGATAAAATGCACGCTGCGGCTTATCTAACAGCGCATTGGGAAGACGAAGAGCCTGAACCTGGTTTGCTGGAACTCGCATTTAACAATGTATTTGAGGCTCTTAGAGAGGCAAATATGTCAGATGAAGAGGCATCATTGCACCTGAAAAAATTAGATGTTTTGCTGTCGCAGAATGGAAGTGCGACAATTTATGCTTTGGCTAATTGGCTGAATGCTCTGGGATTGAAGTTAACAGTTGCGGTTGATGCAGGGGAAGAGTCAGGTTCTGTTAGTGATGTTGAGTTGGTGGAGGTTGGTAATGTTTGATTGGGGGCGATCGCCCGTATTAAGATGAGGGTGCAAGTACGATCGACCTTATGGAAGTAGAACCCAGAGATATTCAGCGTTACAGCACGCCAGACGGCAAAGTTCCTTTCTCGGAGTGGTTAGACTCCCTGCGGGATCTCAAGGCAAAATTTAAGATTGACCGGCGACTAGATCGAGTTGGGACTGGAAATTTCGGAGATTATCGAGCAGTCGGAGAAGGTGTCTATGAGTTGAGGATAAATTACGGCCCCGGCTATCGGGTCTATTTTGGACAAGTAGAAGAAACAATTGTACTTTTATTGATAGGCGGGGATAAAAGCACTCAAGAGCAAGATATCCGCAAGGCTAAAACATACTGGACAGATTATCAGGAGTTAAGAGAATGACAATGCCTAAGAGCTTACCTTATCACCCCTATAAAATTTCAAATCTCAAAGATCCGGCATATTCTGCTGGCTATCTCACAGAGATACTTGAGGAAGAAGCAGGAGATTTGGAATTAGGAATCATGCGAAAAGCACTTCGAGATGTATTTGAGGCTCTGGGCGAACCAAATATGTCTGCTGAAGATGCTAAATTGCATTTGGAAAAATTAGATGTTTTGTTGTCGCGAGAAGGAAGTGCGACAATTTATGCTTTGGCAAGTTGGCTGAAGGCTCTGGGATTGAAGTTAACTGTTGCGGTTGATGAAGGGGATAAAGGGGAAGAGGAAGATTCTGTTGGTGCTGCTGAGTTGGCGGAAGTTGGTAATATTTGATGAGGCGCTAACTTCCCAAACATAGCTTTTTAAGTTTTTTTTATTTTAGGGTAGCACTATGTCAGAAACCGAACTAGATTTAGTATCAATAGCCACGAGAGTATTGCAGCTTGAAGAAGAGCAAGTTATTCTGAAAAAATATATAGCCAGACTTAAGCGGCAGTTAGAGGCACAGGAACAGCGATTTAACGATCGCCCTGAACCGCAAATGCTAGAAAGTTTGACTGCTGAAATTGCCTCCCTGCAACAGCCGTGTGATTTGGGAAATGGGGATATGTCTGTCATTGCCGATCGACCGATCGAGCTTGACACCCAGACAGAAAAGCAAAAGTCAGACTTTCAGTATCAGTTAGTATGCGATCGTCCTAACAGTCGTGCTGTGTTGATGGAAGCTTTATCACTAGCTCAAGAGCGGCTGATTATTGTTTGCCCTTGGCTCAATTGTAACAGCATTAATGATGAATTGCTGCAAAAATTTAGAGAGTGTTTGAACCGAGGATGTTTGATAAATATTGGCTGGGGTTATCTGGGAGACAGGCTGAAAATCGGCAAGGGATGGCGCTACAATGCTTTGGCAGATTTGCAAGAATTAGCCAGCGAATATCCCGAGCAATTTTGTCTCGTTTTATTGGGAACTCACGAAAAGTTTTTAGTCTGTGATTCTAGGTTTGCCATGTTGGGCAGTCATAATTTGCTGACTAACAGCGACCAAAGTGCAGAAAAAGAAGTGGGAATTCGCACGAATGACTGCCAAATTGTCAAGCAATTAATTGAGCGATTTGACAGCAGCGAAGTATTAAATGAGGAGGAGATAGAAAGGCGGTTTGTAGCGAGTTCTGATTCCATCGATCTAGCTGATTATTTGGAAGGATTGGCGGTGGAGGCTGAATATATTGCTTTAGAGGATAGCTGTGAGGATGTGGAGGATGAGTCTGAGGAATCTCTGGAACCTGTTGTTGCCGTTGAGGAGTTTTGGGAGCGTTGCACTCAGGGAGAAAGAGATTTTACTGGGATTAATTTAGCTGGTGCTGATTTGAGCGGAAAGCGTCTAAATTCTGGTGTTAATTTGAGTAATGCTAATCTGAATAAAGCTAATTTGATTGGTACAACTTGGCAGGCTGTAAATCTTAGCGGGGCAATTTTGAAGGGAGCAGATATGAGGGATGCACGTTTTGATGGCACAAATTTTAGTCAGGCTAATTTATCAATGACTAATCTCTCGAATACAAATTTATCCAGCACCAATCTGCATCAGGCAAACTTAGTCAACGCCAACCTTTCTCAGGCTAATTTATCCAGTGCCAATCTGCATCAAACCAACTTGGTAAATGCCAACTTTTCTCAGGCTAATTTATCCAGTGCCAATCTGCATCAGGCAAATTTAATCAATGCCAACCTGGCTCAGGCTAATTTACAATCAACTAAACTAGAGAAAGCCAAATTAAGCAAAGCAAGCTTAAGATTAGCTCACCTAGAATCTGCAAATTTTAGTGAAGCCGATTTGAACGGTGCAAACCTCAGCGGTGCTAAACTCAATCAACAAACAAAATTCACAACTGCAAATCTCGCTGAAGCTAACTTAAGCGGGCTATACTTGAGGAAAGTAGACCTGAAAAATGCTGATTTGACAAATGCAAATCTAAGTAATTCTAACCTTTTAGAAGCCAACCTAGATCGAGCAAATCTCAAAGGAGTTCAGCTTCAAGGAGCTATTTGCAATCAAGCAACTTTATTTCCTACTAATTTTGATCCCGTGAAAGCGGGCGCTTACTTAATTGCTCCTTATGTATCGCTGCCAAATGTCGATCTAACTGGTAGGGACTTGAGCAGTGTTAACTTGATGGGAGCCAATTTACAAGGTGCTAATTTGATATCGGCCAAATTGAATAATTCCAATTTGAGAGATGCGAATTTGAGTGGGGCAAAACTTCAGGGAGCAAGTCTAGACGCCTGTAATTTGAGTCGGGCTAATTTGAACCAGGTAAACTTGAATGATGCAAGATTAGTTAGTGCGGATCTAACTACAGCAGACTTAACCGAAGCTGATTTGCGTCAAGCTGAATTAAACAGTGCAAAACTGCGTGGTGCTGACCTAATCTCAGCAGACATCCGCGCGGCAAAGTTAAGTTTTGCCGACTTATCGGGCGCTAACTTAACTGGTGCAAAAATAGGAGGAGCGGACTTGGCAAATGCTAAACTCACTGGTGCAATTATGCCAGATGGATCTACTCACGAATAAAATTAGTTATGGGGTTTGCTAAACAAACTCTACTCAAAAAGCGTGAATACACTCTTTCACCACAAAATAAATATAATGAGAGGTTGTCTAAAAAAGTTATTGCTCTTCCGTTTCTGAGGCCGGGGGACGATCGCCCTTTAATATCTAATTACTTAAATGCACAATACTTGCCCTTTGTCAAGCAGGGGATTGGTGAGGTTGCGGATTCGAGAGTTGGCTGCCGAGAACGGTTGGACTCTGACAGAGGTTGCCACTCGATCGGGCGTTCACTACAGCACGCTGAAAACTTATGCCCGATCGCCCGGTATGGCAATGGCTGACATCGGTGCTCTGCTAAAATTGGCGCGGACGTTTGATGTGTCGAGCGCAGAATTGTTGGATTTTGTCAATTTGTAACAAATTACACTTAAAATAAACCAGCGCCACCAATGCCAACCAGTTCGACCTCGGATGGACGATCGACTGTGCGGCGATCGTCCAAGCAACAGATTCGAGAGTTGGCGGATGGCACGGGGCAAAGTCAGGAAGAGATGATATATACTCAGCGGCAATTGTAGCTGTTCGATCGCCCAAATCGGTCTACAATTTGTAACGTTGAGCCTTATTGAAGTGCAGGAGTGGAGCTGGCTTGGATAACGCTAGTCTGTCGAGAAAACCCCCGCAAGCCTCGGAGCTTGTCGCCGACGAAATTCCAGAAGCAGTGCGAGACCACCCATACCCAGAAGCAGGGCAGAGTCAGTCCAAGAAAAAAGGGCTGATTTGGAAACTGCTAGGGTTGGCCGCATTAGCCTTTGGGGTCAGCATCTGGCTGCACCTCAACTTTAACTTGTTTCCAGCCAGTCAGGCAGAGCAAACTCAACAAAACCCAGCACCGGTGAGTTCCGCGTCTGGGTCGGCCGCGAGTCCAGCTACCAACTCAAAAGCCGGCACCGCAGCCGCAACCCCAGACAACCTGCTGGGACACTTGCCGTACCAAGAAGCACCAGCCAAAGACTTGGTAGGCGTCACCTCCGACGGTAGCATCAAACTCCGCACCTCAGCAGCAGCAAAATATCAGGAAATGGCCAACGCCGCAGCAGCTTCAGGCATCTACTTCGCTCCCATATCCGGCTTTCGCTCCGTGGAAGACCAACAGCACGTATTTTTTGACGTGAAAGCCGAACGCAGGCAAAACGCCAGCAAGCGAGCCGAAGTCAGTGCCCCTCCTGGTTATAGCGAACACCACACCGGTTACGCGATCGACATCGGCGACGGCAACGCCCCGGATACCAACCTCAGTCCCAGTTTTGAAAATACCCAAACATTCAAGTGGCTAGAAGCCAACGCCGTCACCTTCAGCTTTGAAATGTCCTTCCCCAAAAACAATCGCCAAGGCGTCAGTTACGAGCCTTGGCACTGGCGGTTTGTGGGCGACAAGCAAAGCCTCGAAACTTTTTACAAAGCTCATTCCATGAAAAAGTAGAAGTCAGTTGTCAGTTGACAGTTGACAGTTGACAGTTGACAGTTGTTAGTTGTCAGTTGTCGGGAGAATCAAGGAAGATTTTCGTAATTCTCCCCCTCTCCCCACTCTCCCCCTCTCCCCACTCTCCCACTCTACCCACTCTACCCACTCTCCCATTCCCCCACTCCTCCACTCTCCCACTCTTCCACTCTCCGTTGAGCCAAACTCGTGATTGCAATCTATCCAGGCAGCTTTGACCCCATTACCTTCGGTCACGCAGACATTATCGAGCGGGGCTGCAAACTGTTCGATCGGGTAATTGTTACCGTAGTCAGAAACCCCAGCAAAACTCCTCTCTTCACCGTAGAGGAACGGATCGAGCAGATCCTGCGCTCTACCCAACACTTGCCAAACGTAGAAGTAGACAGTTTTGAGGGTTTGACAGTAAACTATGCTAAGATTCGACAAGCCAAAGTGCTGCTGCGGGGGCTCCGGGTACTAACAGATTTTGAAATGGAACTCCAGATGGCCCACACCAATAAAACCCTTCTGGGCGAAATTGAAACAGTTTTTTTGGCAACTTCTAACGAGTACAGCTTTTTAAGTAGTAGTGTAGTTAAAGAAATAGCCAAGTTTGGTGGCTCCGTAGATCATCTTGTTCCGAAACACGTCGCCCTAGATATTTACAAATGTTACGCCAGCAGGAACCAACTCGCATCGAACCCGACAGTACCGGCCTCCGCACTGAGAACGAATCACCTCAGAACACAGCCGTATTCGGAGACCCCACCCGAACCGCAGGAGTAGACATCCAGCGGGAATTAAACCGGCTTGAGGAAATTGTTCTCGACAGTCCGCGAATTCCCATGACCAGACGCACTCTGGTGGATGAAGAACAGTTGCTCGATCAGTTAGACTTGGTGAGGCTAAATTTGCCGATCGCCTTTCAGGAAGCCGAGACGATCATCCGGCACAAGGACGACTTGCTTCAAGAGGCGGAACTTTACGCTCAGGAAGTGATAGAAGCAGCAGAACAGCGAGCGGCAGAACTTTTAAATGATATGGGCCTGCTCCAGCAGGCGAAGATAGAAGCAGATCAGTTGCGGCAGCAAGTTTTGCTCGACTGCGAGGCAATTCAGCAGGCGACGCTGGCGGAAGTCGAACAAATTCGCTACCAGGCTCAAGAGGAATTGGAAGAGATGAGAGTCAGGGCGATGGCTGAATGCGAGGAAATTCAAAACGGAGCCGACGATTATGCCGACCAAGTGCTCGATAATATCGAGCACAAGCTGAGCGATATGCTGCGCGTGATCCGCAACGGGCGCGATCGGTTGGATAGTGTTTCTGCGTCGCACATCCATCACACCAACGGTTAGCTAACAGTTAACTAATTTATGGAACATTTATAAAAGTCTACCTAAATTAGGTAGACTTTTTTTTGAATAGTCTTTATAGTCTTTCTTCCTCAATTCCAGCACTCGGTGACTGATTTTTGCCGAGATAAGTTTTGTGAACATAGGAGCAGATATAATATTTTGTGCTAGTGTAAAAACTCATCAGACAAAAAAATTCTACTTATACCAATTCTCGCCTCCAGAAAGCAACAATGATGAGTGTTGGCTTTGTTTCCTGAAAGACTGTATGCACCGGTGCGTCGCTGGGAGATTGTCGCTCGGAATTGAGGATTTTTGAGAGCGACGCACCCGGAGGCTGCTGTTGCATGAGTGTTGAGAATTAGTATTAGAGTCGAATTTTTGCAATCTAATTTTTACAATGCAAAAAGTTTCTAATCGGTTCGCTGAATTTGATTTGATCCGAGCTTTAGCGATCGTCAGTGTGGTGATTACTCATGCTGGGTTCTTGGCATTTAAAGATCGCAGAATTCTCTTTGTCGCGATCGATACATTGCAACTGTTCTGCGTACCTGCATTTTTACTGCTGAGCGGTTTTTTTCTCACCAACAAACTGGAAAATCAAAATAATCCCGCACTCGTAGTCAAAAAAAGACTGTCAAAAATTATACCCCCTTATCTGTTTTGGTCAATAGCTTTGTACATCTTAAATAATTTGGGGGATCTCAAAAAATTTGATTTACTTTCATTAATCCGAGATATCCTGACTGGCTCAGTGATGCCTCCCTATTACTTCATCGTTGTGATTGTTCAATGCTACGGCTGGTGGTGGCTCTTAGTGAAATTCAGAGTTTTAGAACCCAGAAAAGTTTTGGCTTTGGGCTTAACAATTCAAACAATTTTTACAATATTCTTTTACTTAACCGCTCTCAAATACATATCAATACCTCTACCTTTGATGGAGCGCTGGATTTTTAGTTGGATTTTGCCATTTTCAACAGGTCTATTTTTGGGCCGATCGTATGACAGCATTCAACCCGTTCTCGAACGCATAAAAATGCCAATTTTAGTGGCAACTATCCTCTTTTATATAGCAAGCATTTGGGAATATTACCTGATAAGTGAAGTTAATTCGGAGGGATGGTTTCTGCGATCGTTTTTTAAAATATCTTCTCAAGGATACGCAATTTTTTTCGTATTGTCGATCCTGGCATTTTCTAAGAGTATAGCACTTCCCAGTAGAATATCTGGGTTAATCAAAATATTGGCTGCTTATTCATTCCCTATCTATCTCCTGGATTCGACAGTAGTGAAATATGTGTTGTTAGTGTTTTATAAGTTTATTGACCCGGTAAATCCGCTGCTGAAGCTCGGCTTTTTAGTTGGCGGGACTTTGTTAGGTTGTTGGGTGATTATTTACCTGTTACAGAAAGTTTTGCCTGCAAAATACAGCCAGTCCATTCTGGGAATTTAATCGAATTTTGTGTCTCAGCGGATGTCTTCATAAAACTGCTTGAGATACCGGGGAGAAACGCCAAAACCCCACAAAAAACCAATCGAAAAATAGATAGCCGTTGCTTTAAATTCGCCCCAATTCGCCACTCGCCGATCGCTACTTTCGACTATCCTATTTACTAACTTAATTTTACCCAGCCGCACCAATTTTAAACATAAATCTGCTTCCTCCATAATTGGCAGCGCAGCATCGAAACCGGCGCATTCCCAAAAATCGGTACGGCGGCAAAAAATAACTTGGTCGCCAAACAGCAGGCGCAATCCTTTGAAAAATAAATGAGGTCGAAATAACAGCGGCGCGTAATAAGTTTTCAGGTAATTGTGGAGAGAAAAACCCCATCTTGTTTGCTGCGAACCAGCCATCAGAGAGATAAACCCGCCGCCGGCAATTTCGGCATCGGACAATGTTTTCTGGATGACTGCTACCATGTCGTCGGGAACTAAAGTATCCGCGTGGAGAAAGCACAGAATTTCGCCGGTGGCGACTTGGGCACCTAAATTCATTTGCACGGAACGTCCGGCTGTACTGCTAGAAATAACGCGGGTGGCGGCGGAAAGTGCGATCGCCGCTGTTTCGTCTTGACTGCCGCCGTCTACCACCAAAACTTCCCAAGCCGGAGGATTGAGGATGCTGAGTTGGCGGAGGGTGCGTTCCAGACAAGTCGCTTCGTTGAGGGCTGGGATGATAATAGAAACGCGATCCATTTCGTTGAAATTTGTGCCAAAAGTATTATAATAAACAACTGTGGCGATTCGCAACTTTAGAGAAAATAGAACTTATGCGCGGATTCAGAAACCCGGTTCCTGCCTGCGAACTCGTCACGAAACCTCGGATTTTTTACAAAAATTGGGTTTCTTGGTGTCAGTCCTATAAATTCAAGCAAAAGTTCAATAGCCCTCTATATTTTCCACTAATCAGGACTGAGAAAATCGTGCAGAAAACTGAAGTAAAAAATGATTTAGAATTTTATGAGGAAAATGCCGATAATTGGTGGGACGAAAATGCAAAAATTTATGCCTTATACCATCTAAATAAACCCAGATTTGAGTTTTTCGACAGACACGCGACTAATTGGCAAGGGCTGAAAACCTTAGATGTCGGGTGCGGCGGTGGCTTTTCTTGCGAGTTTATGGCCGAGAGAGGCGCTGTGGTTTCTGGAATAGATCGATCGGACAAATGTATTGTAGCAGCTCAAAATCACGCAGTTACTAGCGGTTTTGAGATTGACTACAGGCAGGGTTTTGCCGAAAATATGCCCTACGCTGACAATACCTTCGATGTTGTAATCTGCGTGGATGTTTTGGAACACGTGGCCGATTACAAAAAAGTTGTGTCTGAGGTTCACAGGATTCTCAAGCCCGGGGGACTGTTCTTTTTTGATACTATTAACAGAACTTTTTCCTCGCAAATTGTGATGATTGGACTGATGGAAAATACATTGCAGGAAATTAAGCGGGGCGTTCACGATTGGGACAAGTTTATTACCCCGGAGGAACTGTCTGTGGTAATGCGCGATACGGGTTTCGGCAAGATTGAAATTAAAGGTTTTGATATGTTTGGAGAAATGGGCGCTATTTTAGCCGAGATGCACGGTTTTTGGGGGAATTTTACAAGTGGAAAGCAGCTATTTCCTTCCCGGGAAAGTTTCCAACAAGTTTCTCAAGTGCTAATCTCTAATATTGCTAACTATTTTGATTACAAAAAGTCTGGCTTGTTTAAAATCAAAATTAATGAGGATACGTCGATTATGTATGTTGGCGTAGGGGCGAAGAATTAGTCGGTTAATTGTTGATTGTTGTCATGAGGGGCGGGTTTTGGCGATCGACAAATCCGGCTAAAACCCGCCTCTATTGCATTTTGTAGGGTTCGCACGCAGCGTTGCACCTTAGCCTGTTGAGTGCAATACACGTATTCCGTAGGGAGACGGCGCCGTATCCTTACTCTATTGGGGGTAATTGAGAATTGCTATATTCGCGATCGCACTACAAACCTAATTTTAAGAACTAACTGCGAATCATTACCAAATATTTTTAACGTCAAGTCATCGCACCTCGCAGTTCGATCGCCCAAAAATACCGCCCAGTCTTAGTTTGGGGCTGGTCGCGTTGAGCGGACACCTAGCTTGACAGCCTTTTGTAACAAATCTTAATGTTAGACTCTTGACAATTTATCTAAATTGCATGGTAGCTTATTGAATATTAATTGCAATAACTGCGGGAAGTTAACAGTACCTGGAGGTCAATCACCGTGACAGCAGCAATAGTTTCCGCGTCAGCCTCGCGAATTAGCGACGGACAACCCGCCTACAGCCAAAAACTGATGAGTTTGGGTAGAAATTGCGAAATACCTGACCTCGATAACTCCAAAGATGTAACCCTCGCCGTCTTAGAAGGAGTGGGAACTCTCACGGTGTGCGATCGAACAGTCACTTTAAAACCGGGAGTATTTGTGTTTGTACCCGCCGGCATCCCGCGCAGTCTAAAAGTACAAACGACCCTGAATTTGTTACTAATTGACTGCGAACCAGACCCCGATATGAGCGAGTCAGCTTGGTTAATGAATTTTCAACTTTAACCCGATGAAAAAACAGTGTCCTTGCTGCCTTGACTCCCTAATTTCTCAGGTTTGCCACAACCGTGTCTACTGTTTTTGTCTGAATTGCAGGCAGGAAATGCCAAATCCTGACTCAAAAAAAATAATTCTCAAGCACTACCAAATTTCACCTTCGGAGTAAAAATGTCAAAAACAATTGGTCTTTTCTACGGAACTACAACTGGGAAAACTGAGTCGGTAGCTGAAATGATTCGGGATGAATTTGGCGGCAATATCGTGACCTTGCACGAGATCGGCAGCGTTGAAAATGATGATTTTTCCGAATACGAATGTCTGATTATCGCTTGTCCGACTTGGAATATCGGCGAACTGCAAAGCGACTGGGAAGGTTTTTTTGCCGAACTTGATGATATTGATTTTAGCGGCAAAAAAGTAGCTTATGTGGGAACTGGCGACCAAGAAGGCTACCCGGATAATTTTATGGATGCAATGGGTATTCTGGCTGAAAAAATTTCGGAACAGGGCGGCGAAACAGTCGGTTATTGGCCGGTAGATGGCTATGATTTTAATGAATCTAAAGCTGTAGTTAATGGCAAGTTTTTAGGTCTTGCTATTGATGAAGACAACCAATCCGATCTGACGGAATCGCGCATCAAATCTTGGGTATCTCAACTCAAGAAAGAATTTAGCTTGTAGACTTAACGGTAGCAGGGTGAGTTTTGTAATTAGATTATGTTCGGCAATCAAAATTACGCACTCAACCCGCCCCGAAAATCTAGCAGATAAATTATTGTTAATAACTCGATCTCCAACTTAAAATAGATGAAATTTAGTTCAGAAGACGTGCTTTGGTTAAGTGTAAGCCCGAGTTTACAATTCTTCGATCGCTCGCTGCTTTCCTACTTAAATGATTCTGTACCAGTGCAAATATGGGAATACCAACAAACTGAAGACGAAGCTTGCTCTTTAGATATGGCTGTTGAACTTTTGCACGATTTTTTAACATTGCGCGATCGCCCAATTCATCTAATAGGCCACAGTACCAGCGGATTAGTTGGTTTAATGTATGCGCGCCGCTATCCTCACAAAGTAAGTTCTTTGGGACTTTTAGCTGTCGGTTTGCCATCTGCTATTAATTGGCAATCACATTACTATACGCATCTTTCAGCTTTTTCCTGGAGCCGAAAACAAGTTTTGACTCAAATGGTTGGCGATATGCTGGGATTGCCAAATCAAATAATCAATCAAAGATTTATATCATATTTTGAGGATGACTTAGCCTGTTCTCCTTGTCCTCACTCCTTATTTAGGATTAGTAATTCCCACGATGAAGGTGTAGAAGTACCTTTGTTGATCTGCAGCAGCAAAACAGATTTTATGGTATCTCCTGTTGTCATGCGCCGCTGGTCGAAATTTATTAAAAAAGGCGATCGGCTTTGGGAATGTCAAGACGGCAGGCATTTCTTTCACCACTTCTATCCAGAACAAGTCGGCGAAGAAATACTGAATTTTTGGCTATCCCTACACAGCCGCCAAGCAATTTTAGATTTGAAGTTCTAGATTCTCGATAATGTATTATAACGCTTTTCTGTGAGAGCCCGGACTTCTTTAAGCCTGGGAGGCTCTGAGTGTTCTGTTTTTTTAGGTTGTTCTACTTGCTAATTCAACTTGGAGCGAAACAGCCGCATTCCACTTGCAGTCACAATTAATGACGTTCCCGTATCTGCAATAACTGCAACTGCTAACGCCGCTTCAAACCAATCGCCTAAAATCACCGCACCAATTACCGAAATTGTCATCAACAGATTCATGTCAGCGCGCAGCAAGCGCAACTCCATCAGATCGGCGCTGGCGATCGATCGCAAATCCGGCTACAATAATACCGATACCGTAAAAACCCCGCGACAGCCAAATTGGCAGTGCTAAATGCTGAGTTAGCAATCCCAGGACGTTTAACTAGAAGGCTGTTTTATTAACTTTTGTGGATATTGTGGACAGCGTGGACAATTTTCGAGATAACAGAAGTGTTGTAACGACTGTTCAGCTATTAAATAAAATGATATACCAGATTGTATAATTTGCGCTCTTGTAGATACCGAGCGGGTGCGTAGCCGGAAACAATCTGGTTGTCTTTGAAAATCAGGGAGCGACGCACCATATAACTGAGTCTCGTAAAAAAAACTAAACTCCTTACTACAAACTTAATATCATTTAATGACAAGTTGCAGAAACCTGCTCTTGTGGTGACACCGACTCACCAGGATTTACCCACACATAAATCTCCGTTGCATCGTCGGCGCAACTGCCGCATCCGCCGCACTTTTTGGCTTCTGCCATTTTGCTAATTCTGCCTTTACGAATTAGGCGATTTAACATTCCGCGCAAAGCATCGCCATCCATCCGAAAGTGGATTTTTAGATCCGCGATGGAGGCTCTATTGTTGTCAGCAATAAATTTTTGCAGTTCGCTTAAAATCATGGTTTTTCTCCTTAGTTTGATTTTTAACCGCAGATGAACGCTGAGGATAGTTGATAGTGGATAGTTGACTACTGACTACTAACTACTGACTACTGACTACTGACTACTGACTACTGACTACTGACTAATTGCTTCCCGTCGTTTTGATCGTTTTCCACCAGCTAGTTTTAATGCCACAAGAGTCAAGCCCATAGCTATGATTAGTATGACAATGCAAATCAGAGATGAGTCTGGATGCTCTGAAAATGTGGCTATTTGATAGTATCCAACTGCTGTGAAATAGGCGACACCAGTAGTCCATAGACCCGCGAATACAGTCCATCCTAAGTTAGTTTCACGGTAAAGTGCGGCCGTTGCGGAGACGCAGGGAAAGTACAGCAATACAAACAGCAAATAAGCAAAAGCTGCTTGATTGGAACGGAACCGCTGGGACATTTGTCCGTAGGTGCTACCAGAGATACCTTGATCTTCTTCTGCTTGTTTTTGATCGGTAATATTGGCTGAACTTAAGCCGAGGGGATCGAAAAGTTGACCGGGAAGTTTTGTTAGATTCTCTGGGATGCTGAAAAATGCTTTGCCGATATTTCCCCAGAAGCTAAATTCTTCTTCTTTCTCCGGTTCTCCACTTGCTGCTTTTTGTTCGTCTTCTAGTTGGGTGTACAAGGAATCTAAGGTTCCAACCATTACTTCTTTGGCAAATACTCCTGTTAGCAAACCGACGGTGGCGGGCCAGTTTTCTTGGGTGATTCCCATTGGTGTAAATACAGGTGTTGCCGCGCGGCCGACTGCACTAAGAATTGAGTCTTTGCTGTTGTCTTTGCCGAAGGAACCGTCGGTGCCCACTGAGCTCATGAATCCTAGTATAACCACCATGATCACGATCGCAATTCCGGCCTTTGTGATAAAAGCTTTCAGCCTGTCCCAAGTACGCAGCAGCACTCCTTTGAGCTTGGGAATGTGGTAGGGTGGCAATTCCATAACAAAAGGCGCGGCTTCTCCTTGGAGGATGGTATTCTTGAGGATTAGTCCGGTGAGAACAGCGGCTAGAATTCCGATTAGGTAAAGTCCTAATACCATGTTTTGACCGCCGACTTGGAAGAATGCGCCGCAAAATAGGGCGTAAACTGCTAATCTGGCGCTACAAGACATGAATGGGTTCATCATAATTGTCATCATGCGATCGCGCTTATTTTCCAATGTCCGCGTCGCCATAATTCCGGGGATGTTGCAGCCGAAACCTACCATCATCGGTACAAAAGATTTACCGGGAAGTCCGACAAATCGCATTAATCTGTCCATCACAAAGGCAGCCCGTGCCATATAGCCGGAGTCTTCTAAAACTGACAAACACAAAAACATCATCCCAATTTGGGGGATAAATGTAGATGTGGTTTGAATGCCACCACCAGCACCTTTTGCGAGAATTCCAATCAACCATCCTGGTGCGCTGATACTTTCTAAAAGTTTAGCGAAACCATCTACAAAAATTGTCCCCAAGGCGATGTCAAAAAAGTCGATAAACACTGCACCAACGTTAATCGAAATGGTGAACATTAGGTACATTACCGCTAAGAATACGGGAATGCCTAAGAAACGGTTGAGAACAATTTGGTCAATTTTGTCGGAAACGTTGATTTTGACTTCCCTAGAACATTCGGCGACGCCTTGGGTTAGGTTGCGGATGAAGGTGTAACGGCTGTCGGCGATGATAATATCGAGGTCGTCATCGAGGGTTTCGTGGACTCGGCGGCGGTGCGGAACGACGATTTTTTCGAGTTCTGTACTGGCGAGTTCGGGGGCGACTTCATCCTGATATTCTAACAGCTTCAGGGCTGTCCAGCGGGCATCGACGTTGCGATTAGGGCTGTGTTTTTCGATGTGCGGGATGAGTTGGCCGATCGCATCTTCGATCGCAGCCGGATAAGCGACATAGGCAGATGGTACGATCGGCTGAGACAGCGCCCGATTAATCGCATCACGCAACAGAGGCACTCCGTCATTTGAGGAAGCACTCATCGGCACTACCGTACAGCCGAGGCGTTCTGCAAGTTTATTGACATTAATTCGGAAATCCCGTTCTTTGGCAACATCCATCATGTTCAGCGCCAAAATTGTCGGTACGCGCATCTCCAAAATTTGGGTAGTGAGATACAAATTGCGCTCTAAATTAGAAGCATCAACAATATTAATAATTACGTCAGCTTCCCCAGATAGCAAATAATCTCGCGCTACCAATTCATCGAGTCCAGTATCTCCATCTTCCGCATCAAGAGAATAAACTCCCGGTAAGTCAACAATCGTAATTGCTAAACCATCGTGAGTGTATTTTCCCTCTTTGCGTTCGACAGTTACTCCAGGCCAATTCCCTACTCTTTGGTTAGCACCTGTCAGGGCATTAAACAAAGTAGTTTTGCCGCAGTTAGGATTGCCCACCAATCCAATAATTTGCTTAGTCATTATTTAACCTCTTCTACAAATAGGGTTTTGGCTTCATCTTTGCGTAAACTGAGTTTAAAACCCCGTACCAGGATTTCTACGGGATCTCCTAGGGGTGCGTGCCTGGTGACGGTAAATTCAGTTCCAGGTGTCAGCCCCATTGCGAGCAATTTGCCTTTATAACCTCTGGCTGTTTTCTCATAGGCAATGACGCGGCCGATTGCGCCGACAGCTAAATCCCCTAGTTGTTTTTTCTCGTTCATCTGTTGTTTCAATGCCGTCTAAATTTGGACAAATTAAATGAAATTATTGAATGTAACAACCCTTTCAGAATGTGTGAACATCTCTTTTTTCTCTTCCTCAGCGCCAAGAGCGCCCTCTGCGGTTCATAAAAGAAAATCTTTTTCACAAATCAAATAAAATTGCTGTGAGATGCAATTTTTTTTGTGATTTCCCTAGATGAGATTCGTGCACAGAATTTTTTGTGCCATACCCGCCCCCAAACCGATGCGGTTGTCGCCAATTGCCACAATTACAGAACCGGCAGAATTGCTGATGATTTGAACTTCAATAGTGGGGACTAATCCCATGCCGATTAGACGACGCACAGTGCCTTCTGAACCTTTGAGTTTGACAATCCGCAGTTTCTCGCCGATGCTAGCCATTGCTAGGGGGAATGATTTACCTTCGGGTACCCCAGGCTGAGTTTCTTTGCTGCTGTCTTCGCTTCCAGAGACTTCTGGTGTCTCGCCGTAAAAGGTGAAACCCTGGAACTGTCTGGGGTTTGACTTTTGCTTCTGTTCGCTGTATTCTTGGTTTTGTTTCATATTTTTTCTCGCGGTCGATCGGTTTTAGCAGCAAGTTGTTTAACGTTACTCGCACGATAGACTTGAGATAAATTCTCAATACGAGCGGCGCGTAAGAGCAGGCATCGCTAAAGTCTGGGCTTCGGTTTACTTGTTTCCTTTGGATATTTCGGATACGGTTGTTCGCCGCGCTCGGAAATTTGATGGCTTTTTGGCGATCGAGAATTGAAATCTCTCTTGGGTTAGGTGCTAATTTGTGGTTGAACTGAGTGGGCGTCACCGTTAATGCACTTAAGCAGTTTATATGAAAAAGCTGTTATTAGCAACTATTCTCAAATAATTTTACCGGAAGTCAACAGACTCAGCCCTTGCTGCTCCGTAGCGATACTAAACTGCGATCGAATTTTAATGGCTCGATCGCCCCAACTCCTAAAATAGCGATCGAGCAAGCAATATATACTTAAATCTTAGGGCGAGTACAGGGACACTGCCCCTACCGATTCACAATTTATCAAGAATCATGCCAGCAAGTTTTCTCCCAAAATCGATCGCAAAACTCACAGAATCCACATCAATTGCTTTAGCCCAAAGCATTCAACAGGAGGCAATTACAACTCCCCTATCTTCTGGGGCAATTGCCACAACCTACGCGCGCCAAGGCAGCGGAAACACCCCTATTTTGCTAATTCACGGCTTCGACAGTTCCCTGTTTGAATTCCGCCGCCTGTTGCCGCTGCTGGCTGCCGAAAATGAAACTTGGGCGGTTGATTTGTTGGGTTTTGGCTTTACAGAAAGATCCGCAGGTTTGGCATTCAGTCAAAAGGCGATCGCCACTCACCTCTACTATTTCTGGAAAACGCTAATTTCGCAGCCTGTAATCTTAGTCGGTGCTTCAATGGGAGGTGCAGCAGCAATTGACTTCACTCTCAATCATCCTGAAGCAGTCAAAAAATTAGTTTTGATTGATAGTGCTGGTTTTGCCATCACTTCTAATAAGGGGAAATTTTTAGTTCCTCCTTTAGGATATTTGGCAACTTCATTTTTGCGAAATCCCAAAATCCGCCAGCAAATTAGCATCAATGCTTATTTCGATAAAAAATTGGCTTCTCTAGACGCTCAAACTTGCGCTGCTTTGCACTTGGAAATGCCCAACTGGAATCAAGCTTTAATTTCGTTTACCAAAAGCGGCGGTTACGGAGGTTTTGGGGAAAAACTGTCACAAATTCAGCAGCAGACGCTGATTTTGTGGGGAAAACAAGACCGGATTTTGGGGACTGCGGATGCGGCAAAATTTGAAAGTGCGATCGCAAATTCTCAACTAATTTGGATACCCGACTGCGGGCACGTTCCCCACTTAGAAAAGCCGCAGATTACCGCGCAACATATTTTAGAATTCATAAATAAAAGCGGACTCACGCAAAAAAATTAAACGTAGGGTGCGCCGCCGCACCTTAAATATACAGCATATTCCATGTATGTGCGGTACACACAATCTTGTAGTAAGTAAGGTGCGTCGCTTTCAGAGTCAATCTGCAAGTTCCATTGAACCTGCGGCAGCGACGCACCCTACATAACACGTACCGCACAATATAGCTGCTACTGTGCTTCATGAACCTGGAATATGCTGTATGTTTTCATTTGCGGATTTGCTATGTATAGTGTGAGGTCAAATAGACAGGTTTCAAACTTTCGGCAAATACTTCTGTACGATCGTCCATCCTGTGAACAACACAGTCACAAATCCCCCAAACAAAGCCAAATTAGTGCTGATGTGGAGGGGACGCGCCCAAGGATTTTTAGGGCCAATTTGCAGCCCGCTTCCAACAGAAACCAACACCAAAGCAACAACAGCTAACCCGGCCGGTAAATGAGCCGAGTGACCCAAATTGCCGTAGTATCCCAGCGTACCGACTACACCAATTCCCAGCAGTAAAATTACCAAAGTCGCCATCCCCGCACCAGTCGCCAAATGGAAAGGACGCAGCCATTTAGGGCGCGGTTGTTTCGTACTCCTAGAGGCAAACATCCACGTTCCAGTAACTGCAAGCAACAGGTAAGCTAACAGGGAAACACCCATTGACCAAGCCGCTATTTTCCACAACCACAAGAAAGAAGGCAGATTCATGATTTAAATCCCTAATTAGGGATTTGCAACAAAGGTTTCACTCAGATTTTACCTGGACTTGAAAGCAAAAATGAATAATTTTGAGAGAAAGTGCGATCGGACTATCCACAGCTTGCATCCGTCTTACCTTGAAGTCAAACGCACTTTCTTTCATACTCAGCTTAATTTACGTTATAAATTTGTCGCCACAGTTTTTAGGAACCGCCTTCCCATTCTAGCTTTCTGGTTTTGCTGTCAAGGAAAGGCATTTTATAAAACCCTAATTTTTGTTCTAAGATTAATCGGAAAAAAGGCAAACCTTCTATCAAATATCTTTTCCACAACCTTCTCGGTTCGCTTAACAGTCGGTACGCCCATTCTATGCCGACTTCGCTCATCCATTTGGGAGCTCTTGCTTTGCAACCAGCTTCAAAATCAATGGTTGCACCTACTGCTAAGAAAATTTTGACGTGTGTTAATTTGCTCCTGTATTTAACCAGCCACTTCTCTTGCTTGGGCGCTCCCACTCCTATAGCCAGAACTGTCGCCCCTGATTTATTGATCGCGTCAATTATTGTTTCACATTCTTCCTCATTTTTTTCAAAGCCAAAAGAAGGAGAAAGCGCTTCAACTACTATTTCTCTACCAATTTTTTGGTTAATTTTTTCCTGGGCTTTCTTAGCAATACCTTCAGCAGCCCCTAGCAAAAATATTTTAATGTTCTCGTTATCTTTGTGATACATATAAAATGCAGGGAACAAGTCCGAACCAGAAATTTTTTCTTTGAGAGGAGTACCCAAAAACTTGGAGGCATACATCAATATTTGACTGTCACAAACTCTATAAGTAGAGGTATTGTAAGCTTCATAGAAGTCGCGGTCATACTGCAACTTAATCAAGTGGTCTACATTTGGCGTAAATACGACACCACCTTCGCCGTCGAGTTTTTCAAACAACTCTGTTATTGACAAGTTATCTATGGAGACATTCAATAAATTAACTGTTTTCATTTGTTGTTCCCTTCCAGCCTTTCTATTAAACTACAACTCAAACTATTATAACTCACACTACAGCCTCGTGTTTTCGCTACTTAGGCGTTTATTTCGGTGAATATACTTTTTTAAGTATATACTCGTGAACCCTACCTGTCCAGTCAGATTTTTTAAAGATTGTGTAAAGAATCAGCTTGTTTTAGCAAAAAGTGTAAAAATCCAATTTGTGTTTATAACCCAATACGCTTGGGATCAGACACTCATGGAGACAAAACCCTGTGAACAATAGATACTCCGAAGGCGCGTGCGGGCCCTTCGGGCTTATGCTGAGCCCAAAGCTCTCTTCGGACAAAAAAACATTAACCCAAGCGTATTGGTTGATAACCCGCAACACGATTGTAATAAAAATACAATCCCGTGCTAATCGTTGAAGCATTGTAAAGTAATGTCAAAAATAATTTTTGACATTGCTTTTAATCGAGTCAGAAATAGATCGCAACTTCCGAACTTGATTTGATGCAAAGGTGGTAAATTTTATACTTTTTGTATGCAGCGAATGCAATATATTTTCGAGCTTGAACTGAAGCGGCGATCGCATCCCTGAAAATCATCCTGATTTTTGGTGAACCAGCGACTGTCTTCTTGGTGGCGAAGTGGTTTTTTTGGTCTTGAGACTTTCGGGAGCTTTTAAGACCAGACCCGATATTCCTCCAGCAATCATCGCAAAAATCGGGTTAGTCATAGCGTTCAAAACACAGTCAAACACATACATAATTAAGGCTACTCCCAAGGCCGCAGCGGGAGCTACTTTGGGATTAGACCAGGTTCTAGCGGGATACTTAAACAGGCAAAAGACGATAACAGGAAGTAACAATGAAGAAAATAAACTAACTAAACCGACTGCACCGTTGACGCCAAATGTAATAATCCATAAGCTGTCGGTGACCGAGATATCTTTACCATACTCGTTGTACACGCGGTTGCCGCCGGAATCCCCCCAGCCAAAAAGAAATCTTTGCCGCGCTTTTTCCCCCAATATTTCTTCCATGTCAAATCTAAACTTCAGAGAGGCGGCTCGTTCTTCGCCAAATATTTGAGTGATGAAGTCAATCACGTCTTTGCTAGAAAATTGACCCGATGCAGCTACGTAGAGATAAAATACTATATATGCAATTATAAATAGCAGGGGCAAAGAGGTGCGAAACCACTTGGCAGAAAATAATACGAGTAACGCCATTGCAAATAAACTGTAGGCGCCCGTAGAACGGCACAGGAAAAAAGCGATAGTTAATATAATTGCTAAAGTCTTGATGTTGCGACCCTGAAACTTTTTGAGCGTCCCAGTTTGCCAAAGCCAAACTCCGATTAAGGCGGCTGTCATCATCCACACGCCCACCATCAAACCGTGCTGCATAAATACTACCGGTCTCCACCCCCCCAAACGCCTTGCTTGACCCCAGTCCTCAAAGGCATTGACGCCGTAAATCATTTGGTGCAGGATTGGGCCCTTAACTCCTTCAATTAAAGTAAAAGGAATATAAGCCAACCCACCTGCAAAAATCCCGATCGCCAATTGTCGCAGCCCGTCTAAACTACCCACATACAAGCGTCCTAAAAAATAAGGCAGACCCCAAGTAACGACTTGGTTGAGAGTCGGAGAAATCGGGCTGCCGCCATTAGTAACTTGTGAAACAATTGGACACAAACAGCAAACTACGATTGGCACGTCCAGCCAACCGGGCTTAAAAGTGGTGATGCGCGCAGTATCGTAGACAACAGTCGCCAGCAAAATGCCGTAGCAAGCTGCCGAGATTTTGGTATACGGCGGCAATAGGGGGATAGGGTACTCTGCTTGTGGCAAAAACAGCCACGCTGCAACAAAACTGATAATTACCGCCCGCTGAGTCGGAAACCTCACAAACAGGTAAAAAACGATTGGAATGAAGCCGAACATAGCAACTGGGATTAATGCAACCATAGGTCTTTTTTTGCAGTAAAATTGTAGAAAGAAAACACAATTTGCCCGATAAAAATTCTCAACAAACGATCGCCCCAACCCAATCTTTTAAATCAACCTCAATTTATTTTAGGCTTTGTCAGTTAATTGTGGCTGACGTTCCACAGCAGCGTACAGTGCAGCCTCGAAAAGATTAGTTGCATCCTCCCAGGTATAATGTATCACCGTTTCCAAAGCAGTTTCAGACATTGCCCGCCATTCGGCATCAGACAACTGACAAATCTGCTCGATCGCGAGTGCCATATCCTCTGGGTCTTCTGGCTTGACAAGTATTCCACCCCCGCCAGCAAGTAGTTCCGGAGCCGCACCAGCAGGAGTTCCGATGACTGGAGTGCCGCAAGCCAAAGCTTCTAAAATTGGCAAGCCGAAGCCTTCCGAGCTACTGGAAAACAGCCAAGCATCGCATTTGCTGTAAAATTCTTTGAGTTGGTCTTGAGTAGGTGCCTTATTATACTCCGTGCCATCAGGCAGCAAATTGGGAGGAGGACTATCGCGGCCGGAACCAAAGGCAACTAAATGAAGGTTGGGAATTTTTTTAGCAGCTATAGAGAAAGCTTTCAGGGCAAGAGCGCAGCCTTTCCAAGGAGTTGTAGTATAGTACATCCCGACTGTGGGAACTAATTGCTTGCCTCGCGGCTGCTTCGCTCGCGACTGGGGGTCGTAAAACTGTTTGGTGTCCACGGTGGGAGGGACGAGAGATACAGACAAATCGCCGTATTCATTCCGAGCTATGTCTGCCAGCCACTGGGCCACAGCGATTTTGTGCATTGGCAGCCGCCAAGTTGCCTCTACTCGACCTTTTGGTATGTAGTCAAAAGCCTCGTAGTGTTGGAGAAAATATACTTTCGTTCCTTTGCTCGGAGAGAGTTTTGCCACCCATTCGGCCGTTTCCCACCAAGTAGCCATGATAATATCCGCATCAGGTACGTCCTTGTCGGTAATTGGACGCTCGGTTTCGAGAACTAGGCTTTCGACATCCACCTTGTCAAAGTGAGAGGGTTCTTTCACCAGAGCGGGTTCCCAACCCCTACCCCTCAGCAGCGATCGCAATTGTTGGATCAAAGTCGGTTGCCCCCGGGGCGTAGAGACGATAAATATTTTGTGTCCTCGCTTTTGGAGAAGTTCTGTGTAGATAGATAACACCCTCATGCCACCTGTAAGACAAAGGGTAGGAAGGACAAAAGTAATTTTCATGAGTAGATGCCGAAGATTGACACTGGTCTATCAAACTTCTCCATAGATAACATGAATTTCACACTTACCAGCCTCTTTTTGGCTTGTGTGCAAGTGCGGGGTTCTGCAGGAGGCGATCGTCACTTGATAGTCGAGCCGACCTTACTTTGTCATCATGGACTTTTCCCAATTACAAATCGGGAGATGTTTGAGGACTAGACAAGTTTAACCTGTAACAGCGCGAGTCTCAAAACCTCCGTTGCACTCGGGTTCAGATTTTGGCCGATCGCTTTACAACCAGTATTCGCTAGCCGGTGGGGCCAGAATTCGTGTCTAGACTGCTCGGTGGAAAACAGGACACGGGCGATTTTAGTTTTAGCAGAAGCACCCTACCAAATGATTTTGAGTTTCTGCCCAGAATCCGACGCCTAGAACGCGGGTAGCGCAGAATTTCAAATGGCTGCATTTAGCATTTAAGATCAATTTTTTAGTTGGCCACTACGGGACCCGCAAAGTAGGGAGAAAAGGAAACTATCTGAACATCGCGCTGTTTAGATTTGTCTACAGCAACTTTCAATCCCGCTTCAAAATGATCCGTGGCATCTTCCCAAGTATAATTCCTCACCTTGGCATAGGCGGCTTCGGACAGGGCTTGCCACTCGGAATTGGGCAACTGACAGATATACTCTATGGCTTTTGCGATTTCTTGGGGATCTTCTGGTCTTACAAGTATGCCAGTACCGCCGCTCAAAATTTCAGGAGCAGCGCCTGCTGGGGTACTGATGACGGGAGTGCGGCACGCCATCGCTTCGATAATTGGCAAGCCGAAGCCTTCTGAGCGGCTCGCCAGCAGCCAGGCATCGCATTTGCTGTAAGAGTCTTTGAGTTTGTCTTGGTCGGGTTGAATTACATACTCGGCATTGGCCGGTAGGGGCAATTCCGAGGATGGGGCATCTACACCGAAGGCAACCAGACGCAGGTTGGGGATTTTTTCGGCAGCTAGGGAAAAAGCTTGGAGGGCGATGTCGGTTCCTTTCCAGTAGATTGTAGAGTACATTATTCCAATTGTAGGAACCGATTGTTTGTTGCGAGGAGCGGCGTAAAATTGCTTGGTGTCCACGCTCGGAGGAGCTAAGGAAACTTGGCGATCGCCGTATTTCGTCCGAGCTAGGTCAACTAACCACTGAGAGATCGTAATTTTGTGCATTGGCAGCATCCAGGTTGCTTCTACTCTACCTTGAGGTAGATAGTCAAAAACTTCGTGGTGCTGGATAAAATAAGCTTTTGCTCCTTTGCGGGGAGAGAGTTTGGCTACCCACTCGGCGGTTTCCCACCAGGTGGCAACTACTACGTCAGCGTCAGGTACATCTTTGTCCTCTATCGGGTGGTAGCGATCGGTAATTTTGTGTTCTACACCTAAGTTATCGAAAAATGAGGGCTCGTTTTCAGGTGTGGAAATCCAACCCCGTCCCCGCAGCAGCGACTTGACTTGCTGGCGCATACTCGCTTGGGCGTGGGGTACAGAGATGACGAACACGGAGTGTCCTCGCTTTCTCAAAAGTTCTGCAAAAATAGATATTACGCGTATTCCACCAGTCAGAGACAGAGTAGGAAGAACAAAGGTGATTTTCATTTTTAAGTCCCGCTGAAGACTCCGACTCTTGACGGCGCTGCTACCAGCGCTGATGTTAGAGCCCGAAAGGAAAGAGGGGCGGGTGAATATTAATTACCGCTTTCCTGGTGTGTACATAAGATTCAACCTAGCGACTGTTCGCAACACCCCAGTATCGATCTGCCACAACTTCGCTTTCATTGAAATGATAATAACGATTAGTGCGATCGCGCAACAGTTCCTATAGGGATAATTTTCAGGTGAGCGAAAGTTCCTCCTAAAGACAGATACCTCATCAAAAAACAGCTTTTTTCGAGGCTAATACCAAGCTAGACAACACTTCCTCTTTAACATAAAAGCACTTGCCTATCCTAGGACACAGATGTACGGGAAACCGAAAAGCAACCAACCTTTACTGTGGGGAAATGTAGCATTAGTAACAATATTCAGTAGATGGACGCTCGCCGTCGGCTAAATTTTATACTGTAACTTCAAAGAGGGAAATTCTTACTTTAAAAATGTTGATTTCCCGATCCAACAGCTCTAAAAACTGAACGACAGCTTTGATTTTTTGTTAACTATGCTGTTGGTATTGCTTGACAAAATATCGTATTGTGTCAGGATTCAGAGATGATGGTTGTCTCAGATACTGGCACGGGAGCGATCGAGCGAATGACCGTATTGGACGCGCGAATGAAGGAACAAATCGGGTTTTTTAACCAATACCCCTCGCCCTCACTTGTGATATTTGAGTGAAAAAACCCGGTTAATGCGTCCACTGTTTGAAAAAATAGGTTTCCAAATCGTGCTATAGAACATAGAGTTTCACCGCTATAAATTTAATTAGCTGCCTGAGTTGTAAATTTGTTAATAGAAGGCGATCGCATGAAAGGATTCCCAAAAGCGACTGCCACTTCGGGGCCGAGTATATGTAGCGTGCCTGCACAAGTCCTGTCTAAGTAATTACCGTAAAAAAAAATTAGCAAATTATCAAATGACCGTGTAAAGATAAAAGGAATACTCAGGGCCCAGCGGTCTAGATCGTGCCAACCTTGACTCCTAAGCTGCCGTCGCAGCTTAGCGGTATGTATCAAACTACCAGGCTTACAAAAAATTTCATCTTATGAAAGAATCATTCTTCCTAAGTTTGCGATTCCAGATGACAATCGGCGTGCTCTTGGGGGTTGTGCCGCCGATGCTTGCAGCGATATGGTTTGCCAGTTTTCACGCAGCTAACATTATTCGATCGCAAGCGAAACAAAACCTAGAATTAAAAGCAGATGTCTTAACTGAAAGCATTTCCCGGTGGGAACAAATGAACATTCGAGTGTTGCACAGCATCAGTCAAAATCCCAATACAGTCAGCATGAATGCTAGCAAACAGTTGCCGCTGCTAATTGGCATCAACCGCAGCTACAGCCACATATACCTTGCCGAAGCTTACAATTTAGAAGGGTACGTTGTCGCCCGCGGCAGCGGCACGCCGCCCGATCGCATCAACCGCAGCGATCGCTATTGGTTTAAAAGTGCAGTTGCTGGCACTGAAATTACCCGCGAAACTTTGATATCTCGCTTAACTGGAAAACCCGCAGTTATTTTCTCAACACCGATTCGGGAATTTGCTAGTTTAAGTTTGGGCGATCGAGGAAATTCAGTCAGCCAATTGCAGCAGCAACTCAAACAACTCGGCTATTACAAAAACGAAATTACGGGAATTTACGGAAACACCACCGCCGACGCCGTTGCTCAATTTCAAAAAAAATATTCTGGCTTGCCGGTTGATGGCAGCGTCGATTTTACAACCAAGCAGCTTCTCGAACTAGCAACTAATTTTCAACAAAAATTTTCTCAAACACATCAATTAAATTCAAGCGATAAACCTGCTGACCAACTGGGAAAAATTCAAGGAGTAGCTATTATAGGTATATTATTAAGCGACCTCGCTAGAGCGATCGGAACAGTCCGCATCGGCAAAACTGGCTTCGCTTTTTTGGTGGACAAAAAAGGTCAATTAATCGCTCATCCAGACGAGAAATTATTTGCAGAAAAGCAACTAATAAACCTCAGCAACTATCCGCCAGTCAAAACCCTGTTAGGAGGCAAAAGCGGTGCATTTTACTTCGCCGACGAGCGGGGAGTGAAATGGCTTTCATGTCTAAACCAATTAGACAGTGGTTGGGGCGTAATTATCTTGCAGGAAGAAGCCGAGGTTTTAGAAAAAGAAGAGTTATTTTGGCAGTTTGCAATTACTATTGCCGCCATTGCAGTCTTGGGAGTCGGCGGTTTGACGTGGATATTAACCAGCCGTTTGGTTCGGCCGATCGGCGACTTGACAGTTGCAGCAGCACAGTTGTCTAGCGGCGACTGGAATCAGAGAGTAAATATCGATCGCCAAGATGAATTGGGAACTTTAGCCAAAGCTTTCAATCGCATGGCTGTGCAGTTGCAAAAGTTATTTGCTAGCTTGGAAGCAAAAAATCAGGAAGCAGACAATGCTCGCACCGAAGCTGAAAAAGCTAGCAAGGCAAAAAGCTTATTTATGGCAAATATGAGCCACGAACTCCGCACGCCTCTGAATGCGATTATGGGCTACAGCGAAATCTTAGAAGAGGAAGCCTGCGACCTGAATTGTGAGGAATTAGTCCCAGATTTGCAAAGAATTAATAATGCAAGCAAACATTTATTATCTCTCATTAATGATATTTTAGATATTTCTAAAATAGAAGCTGGCAGAATAGAGTTATACTTAGAAACCTGCGAAATATCGGCGATTATCGACGATGTAGCTACTACTATTAAACCTTTAGTTGAGAAAAATAGTAATGTTTTGACCGTCAATTGTCCGCCAGATATCGGCACTTTTTATACCGATCTTACTAAGATTTATCAGTGTTTGTTAAACCTGCTGAGCAATGCCAGCAAATTTACCGAAGCTGGTGAAATTACTTTAGAAGTAAGCCGATTTAGAAGCAAAAAGGAAGAGGGAAAAGGGAAGAAGGAAGAAGTCCGATCGAAGTCTGAAGAAGGAAGAAAGAAGACGGGGGAAAAAAATATTTTCCTGGGACAGGAGAAAGTAGAATCGGATGTTTTAGGTTTAGAAACGAAGTGGGAAGGAGAAACCAGCGAGAAAGAATTAGAATCGGATATTTCGGCTGGTGAAGAATGGATTAGTTTCAAAGTTAGCGATACTGGAATTGGGATGAATGCAGAGCAAATTGAGAGAGTATTTCAAGCTTTTACGCAAGCGGACGAGTCTACTACTCGCAGGTACGGCGGTACGGGTTTGGGACTGGCAATCGCCAAGAAATTTTGTCAGATAATGGGGGGAGATATTAGTCTGGAGAGCGAGTTGGGAAAAGGGTCAGTTTTTACGATAAAATTGCCGGCGATAGTCGCTAAAAAAGCAGCTAGTTAAAGAGTATTTGCCAAGCAATAATTGCTAGTGCAAAATCTGCGATCGCGTGGCTGATATAACTAGACCAAAGCGAACGGTAAGTCAGATAACACTGCGACCAGATTATCCCGGCGGCGAAGACAGCTAATGAGCCTAAGAGCACAGCGTGCCAGTCGCTGTAAGCTGCTATTACCCAAATATGGTGCAGCGTGAAAAATAGCGAACTCAGAAATATTGCTCCTGTTCCCGGTATGAGAATCTGGCACTTGTTGCAGACAAACCACCGCCAAGTAAATTCTTCAATCAGCGAGTTGACTAGGACGAAATACGCTTCAACAATCAAGTAAATATTAGCACTGTTAATGCCCAATTGCTGCGCTTTTTCTTTAGCAACTACAGGATCGATCCAGTGCTGGCCCAAAAAGCTATAGACACCCACAATTACCGCAAACATGAATATTCCCCAAATAGCTCCAGCCACCAACTCTCGGCGCTTGGGTAGGGATAAACTGAGCTTTTTGCGATCGACAAAAACAGACCACGCGATCGGAAAAACCAGCAACCAAACTTGACACAAGACTGACAGTGTTTGTCCCCAGCCTCCCGGGGCAATATACAAGCCTGCTATGATACCGATACTAGCAACAGGGACAAGCAGTGTTAGAGCCAATAGTGCTGTTTTGCGAGAGTGAATGTCCAGCATTTTTCACGCTTTATTGTAAAATTGGATTGATATCAAAGGTAAAAGCTTAGCCGCTGCGGACAGGCGATACCACTTTCAAAAAACAATGCAACTGTAGGCAATAGCCAAACCCATTATCCAGTCAGTTATTCCCAATTATTTAATCTAAAATATAAAATGGTATGAGATTTGTGCCGCTTATAAAAGTGGCGCGCCTTTGTGGCATCGAAAAATATGCAATTGCACAAAATTGAAGACTCCGCCGCTAAAGCAGTTTTGGTTGCAAGAAAATCTTTATTCAAGAACAATTTGATTATTTGTTTGCATTTGCCGCTCCAAATACCATATTATAATCTAATCCCTAGTAGCTGTGTATTTTGGCTGAATGACGATCGCAATTGATTTTGGAACTAGCAACACAGTCGTCGCTCGCTGGAATCAAGCCCTCCAGCAGCCCGAAACTTTGAAATTACCGGGATTGTCGGCAATCTCGGCTCAAAATCCGCCCCTAATTCCCAGTTTGCTCTACGTTGAGGACGCTGCTAAAAGTAAAATCACAGTCGGTCAGCAAGTCCGCGACAAAGGCCTTGATTTGAGTGGAGATTCTCGGTTTTTCCGCAATTTTAAACGGGGAATTGGTACTTCTGTTCAGGGTTTTGTGCCGGAACTTGACGGGCAACTTATTACTTTTGAACGAGTAGGCGAGTGGTATTTGAGCCAAATTGTGAACTCAATTCGCGAACTCCCCTTGCCGGTCGATTCTTTGATTTTTACTGTGCCGGTAGATAGTTTTGAAGCTTACCGCCATTGGTTGGGCAAAGTGTCTCAATCTCTGCAAGTAGAACAGGTGCGGATGTTGGACGAACCTACGGCGGCTGCTTTGGGTTACGGTTTGGCCGATCGCGAAATTCTGTTAGTCATTGATTTTGGCGGCGGAACTCTCGATCTTTCTTTAGTACGTTTGGACGCTTCCTCCGACAAAAAGCCCCTCGGTTTTATTCTCAAATGGGGCGAAAAGTTATTGGCTGAATCTTCAGCCCAAAAAACAAAAGTTGCCCGGGTTTTGGCTAAAGCCGGACAAAATTTAGGCGGTTCGGATATTGATAATTGGCTGGTTGACTATTTTGTCAAAACGAAAAACCTGGCAAAATCTCCGATTACAACGAGATTGGCAGAACGGTTAAAGATTCAGTTGTCTTTGGTAAATCAGGCGGTTGAAGTTTATTTTGATGATGAAAATTTTGAAAGTTACGAATTAGAATTAGACCGAGATCGCTTTGAGTCTATCCTCGCCGAACATCAGTTTTTTGACAACCTCGACGAGTGCATGAATCAAGTATTGCAGCAAGCGCGTCGCCAAGGCTTAGAAATTGGCGACATCGATGCAGTTTTGCTAGTTGGCGGTACTGTACAAATTCCCGCAGTCCAGCGTTGGGTGCAGCAATATTTCGAGCCGGCAAAAATTCGGTGCGACAAACCCTTTGAGGCGATCGCCCAAGGTGCTCTGCAACTGAGTCAAGGCATACAAATCAAAGATTTTCTCTATCACAGTTACGGCATTCGCTACTGGAACCGCCGCGAGAATTGCCACAGTTGGCACAGTTTAATTAAATCCGGCCAGTCTTATCCGATGAGCGAACCGATAGAATTAGTCTTGGGGGCTTCTTTAGAAAATCAGCCGAGTATAGAATTAATTATCGGCGAATTGGGAGCGGAAACTGGCGGCACGGAGATATATTTTGACGGCGACAGGCTAATTACTCGCCAACTCGCGGGTCAAACATCGGTACAGCCGCTAAATGATAAAGACGGAGCCCGCAGCATCGCTCAATTGACGCCGCCTGGGTATCCGGGGAGCGATCGCGTCAAAATTTTGTTTCGCGTTGACGAACAGCGCTTTTTACGCATTACCGTGGAAGATTTGCTGACAAATGAAACTTTGTTAGAGGATAAACCAGTGGTGCAGCTAAGTTAGGAATAGGCTTGACAGGTAACGTGCGCTTCGGCGCACCCTACTGATTGCATTCAAAACAAATTGATTGTTAAAAGCAGATGAATTATCAACTAGAACTTCCACTCTCTCCCGAATTAGAAAAGTATCGCGACCGAATCGAAGCTACCATTAAACCTTACATTGAAATTAAAATTCAGAATAATGACCAGGTTAATTGGTGGCAGAGTAAATTTGGGGGATTGCCCTATTTACCTAAAGGCTTTGAGTATCCAAAAACTGCTGAAGGTAAATATTTATTCTTGCTAGCACAAATCAACTTTTCTGAAGTACCGCCTTTAGATGGTTTTCCCGATCGGGGGATTTTGCAGTTTTATATAGCCGACGATGACCTATATGGTTTAGAGTTGGGCAATTCCGCCAATGTAGATAATCCCGCAGTCGAACAACAATTCAAAATAATCTATTTTCCTCAGCCAGATTTGAACGTTGAAAACATGATTGCCAATTACGATTTTTTGCCGGAACCGGAAGCTTTTCCTATAGATGGCTGTTGCAGCTTGCAATTTACTAAAAAATATGCGCCGATTACTACCAGTGACTACAAATTTACCGAACAGTTAGGAGAAGAAATTGATGAGTTATTTCTCGATGATGAAATTAGGGATGAGTACCTAGAAATATCGTCTCCTTTTGGTCATAAAATAGGTGGTTATCCTGATTTTACACAAACCGACATAAGAGAATATAGTAGTAAGTGCGATCGGAAACACAAGGAAGATATTCTTCTATTCCAAATGGATACCGATAGAAATGATACAGTAAAGATTATGTGGGGAGATATGGGTATAAGTAACTTTTTTATTGATGAATTAGCACTCAGGCAATTAGATTTTAGTAAGGTTTTATACAATTGGGATTGTAGTTAATACCAATTCTCTAAAGTCTTGCAACAATGATGAGTGTGGGTTTGTTTACGCTCACCCGCTCGTGTAAGGTGCGTCGCTCAAAGATTGTGGATATTCTTTAACCCACATTCCGCAGTTCTGGCTTTAATGACTAAGGATTATCATACATTCAGTGTAGGAAAAATATCTGTGCCT
>NZ_JAUBRJ010000167.1:0-1804 GCF_036701805.1 Microcoleus sp. N3A4 | reverse complement strand
TTGAGTAATCCATCAAGATGAAAATCCATTAGCTTAGCCTCTAGCATAAAGTTCCTATATTATACAGTTTCCACCGCAAACCCAGAAGACCCGAAAAATGCTGTCTTTTAATCAGTGCCAACGAATCTTATCAAATGGCAGAAAAAGATTTAGAGATTTTCACGGGGGTCAAAGTCTCTCATAGTACATTACACAGATTAGTCAAACGACAAGAATTTGAATTACCTACATCTAAACAAGGAGTCCAAGAAATTACATTAGATGGCGGGAAAGTCAGGCTACGCAACGAAACCAAAGGCGAGGGGTGTTACTGGAAAGACTATAAAGCCATTTGTTTAGATAATGTTTATTCGGGAGCATTTTTTCAAAATAATCAAGATTTAATTGATTGGACTAATAGCCAAAAATTACTACATCCTATGTATTGCCGGTTGAGATGGTCATGCGGGAATTTGGAAAATATTTCAAGAAATAGGAGATACTGAACAAAGACAAGAAATCTTAGATTGGTATCATCTGAAAGAAAATCTTTACAAGGTAGGAGGTTCGCTAAAACGTTTAAAGTTAGCAGAAAATATGTTGTGGCAAGGTAAAATAGATGAAGTTATCAATCTATTTAAAGAGATGACAAAAAAAAGATTTAAAACATTTTGTAACTATTTAGAGACCCATCGCTGCCGAATAGTCAACTACCAATACTATAAAGAAGAGTCCATAAGTTCGATTGGTTCGGGAACAGTTGAATCAATTATTAAACGAATTGGGTGAGCGGGTGAAAATATCAGGAGCGCAATGGAAAATTGAGAGCGTTCGCTCTATCCTTTCTCTTCGCTGTGCTTATCTCAACGGTCAACTTTCAATTTGATGTATTTGCCAAACTGAGATGCACCCCCTGCATCGAACGAGAGCCACCAGAAACTTTCCGCTTAGTTACAGCTAACCGTAGAGAACGTTCGGCTTTATTATTATCCGGAGGAACCGAGGGGTCAAAGAGAAAATACCACCATTGTTCTGCCTTATCCCGTAAGGATTTGAGCAACAAACCTGCGGTATAACCCACAAGGTTCAACCAAGTAGCCAAAGCCTGATTCAATCGTATTTTGAAATCAGTTGCCCACGAGTCGTAGGTGAGTCGAGCCTTGGTCTTGCGCCAAGACTCATGGGCAATAAAAGCTTCATCAATTAATGACAGAAATATTTGAGCGACTGCTGCATTATTGTTGCCCCGTGAAGTTCCAGCACTTTCTTGAAATGCCGCCGTAAATGGGCCAGACACTTCTGTTGAGCTGCGACTTTCACGCCATTATAAACACTGAAATCATCTGAGCTTAAGACTCCAGCAAATTCTTTGCCCAGCATGGTTTCTAGTTCCACGCGCCCCCTGGTATCTGCGGCATGAAATAAACAGAATCCTTCGATACTCGCCGTCCACAGCCATTCTTTAACTCCCATGACACACTCCCGGGGTTTCATCTACATGAACGTTTGATTGCTCAGGGGCCCATTCCCACAGTGCTTTAATCGCTGGCTTGATTGCTGCTGCTACTCGTTGATTGGTTTTTTGGAGTGTTCCTACGGACACTTCTATTGTGCCAAGTTCCCACAACAATGAGCGTCAGCTTGGCGTAGGAAAGATGCCCATAATTCCCTAACCAGACTAATAATGCTTGGAGATTAACGCTCAAGTCTTGCCCTGGAACCACTCCTTGATGTGGTTCTCCTCTAACTAGGGCTTGCTGAAAAAGTCAGAAAACAGCATTTAGAAAGATGAGTGAATTTGAGATCGCCTCGGCAATATAAGTTT
>NZ_JAUBRJ010000054.1:0-54660 GCF_036701805.1 Microcoleus sp. N3A4 | reverse complement strand
ATGACGGGAAACTATCACGTCCGGTTTTGCATGGGAGTTCGGGGTAGCGATACCCCGTTCGACCCTAACAAATGGGATAGAAAGTGCGCTTACTGTGGTGTTACTGACACACCATTGCAAGTCGAACATATTCATCCCAAAGCCAAAGGCGGATCTAATCGCATTTCTAATCTTTGCCTTGCCTGCGAAAAGTGCAATATCAAGAAAGGAACTCAAAATATTGAGCAATTCCTCTCTAAAAAACCAGAGGTTTTGAAACGAATTCTATCTCAAGCAAAACGTCCTTTGAAAGATGCAGCAACAGTTAACTCTACTCGCTGGGCGCTATTCAACCAACTCCGCACAACTAATTTGCCTGTTTTCACTGGCAGCGGTGGGTTAACTAAGTTCAACCGCACTCGACTAAATCTAACAAAAACTCATTGGTTAGATGCGGCTTGTGTCGGAAAGGTTGAGTCGTTAAAAGTTTTGACAAACAAGCCGTTGTTAATCAAAGCGACTGGACACGGGACACGTCAAATGTGTCGTACCGATAAATTCGGTTTCCCATCTCGCTATGTTCCCCGGTTTAAGTTTGTTAAAGGTTTTCAAACGGGAGATATTGTCAAGGCGGTTGTGACTTCTGGCAAAAAAGTTGGTATATACATTGGACGTGTTGCCGTAAGAACCAGTGGTTCATTCAATATTTCCGCCTCGGAATTGGTGTCAGGAATTAGTCACAAATATTGTTCACTTGTTCACAGAAAGGATGGTTATTCGTATGCAGCATAAACCTTGCCCCCCTTTTCCTCTCACCACTGACCTGGGTACAGGTACAGTGGGAGTCTCCAAGGGGGAAGACAGATGACAGCTCAAGGAGGGCCGCTCGCTCTCCCGTCAACGCAAGAGCATGACAACGAAATCTCTGATTTGTCGGGCGTTGATGTTAATTAACTGTCGATCGTATCGCGGTCAACCGACCGGACATGACATCATACCTCAATTCAGCAAAACCGGACATTCCATTGATTCTGATTTAATGTTCATTATTTTCTCGATCTTTCACTCGATCGAGCCATCATATCAATTCCGGTGCAGCCGGAATTGATATCATACCTCATTTCAGCAACGCCATCAACGATTTAAATTCACCAACTTATTTTGCTGAGATTTGAAGTGGGAGTCGCTCCAATTCCCTCCAACTAAATAAAGCGACAATTAGGAAAATTAAAATATCCACAGCAGTTAAGCTATAATAAATCCCATTTATTCCTATGAATAGCGGCAATATTAACACTACTGGTATAAACAGAAATACTTGTCTTGCCACAACTATTATTCCCGCAATTTTACCGTTGCCTATTGATTGGAACAACGTAATGCCACAAAATATAAAAGACAGTAGGGGTAGCATTATAATGACAATGCGAAAGTTTAGTATATCGTTAGCCGTGAAAGCAACCTTCGGCAGCAACAAGCCCAGAAAAGCTTCCGGAAATAATTGTAGGGGCAACCAGAGTATGCTTAACAGAACAGTACCGCCAATGCCAAAAATTAAGTAGCCTTTCTTCATTCTTTGAAGATTTCCCGCTCCATAATTTATACCGATTAGTGGCTGTAAAGCATATACAAAACCAAAAACAGGAGTTATTGCCAAAGAATACAAGTTCAACGTTGCGCCAGCAAAAGCAATATCGGTATTGGTTCCATAGTAGGCGATCGATTTAAAAATCACAACCTGTTGAACTATAGTCATTAACTCCATGATTAGCACTGACATACCAACCGATAGTATTGGTGACAGTAAATCTGCTGACAAAGTTAACTTTTTAATTTGAACCGGAGTAGAACTTTTACCAGAAATAAAATAGGTAATATTTATGACCGCATAAACCATTGAGGAAACAACTGTTGCCAAAGCTATTCCTCGAATCCCCCAGTGAAAAAATGCAACAAATATCGGATTTAAAACGGTATCAATTAGAACGTAAATACCAGAGAATACAGTCGCTAAAATGATTTTACCTTCTGATTTGATTAACTGGCTAGAACCTACCGCTAGGACAAGAAATACCGATCCCAACATATAAGTCTTAAAATAATCCGCTCCTAATAAGGCAACTTCACCTTCTCCTCCCATGAAAGAGATTAGTCGATCGCCAAAAACGTAACCTAAAATAGTTATGAAAAAAGAGATAATCAAACTAAGCACTATAAAAGTGCCAAATATCTTAGACTGAGTTTTGGTATCTCCCGCACCAATAGCGCGACTGAGAACCGAAGCAGAACCTACGCCAACTAACAAGGCACATCCAATTACAATCGTCGTCAACGGTAGTGCGAGGGATATGCCTGCTAAAGCACTTTCACTAATCAGTTGCCCTGCAAAGAAAGGATCGAGGAAAGTGTTCAATCCAATTAGTAACATTCCTAGAATACCGGGAACCGATAATTTCAACATTAGTGGAATCAGATTGCCTTGCAGAATTTCATCTGTAGCTTTGGTTTTCTGTTGTGAAGTCATTATAAATGTAATCTGGGGTTTGATAGAGTGGTGAATTTTGATATAGCAATCCTCGCATCAGTCGCAAAATCGAGCGAGACCAGAATCCTTGCAGTGCGAGCCAGAAAGCTCGCGTATAATGCAAGCAAATCATTTAGGATTGCTATAGAGTGGTGAATTGAGTAACAAGGTGCTACGATCTGGCCAGCGTTGTGGAGGAATATTGCTCTTGACGCTGACGCTGACCCAGCATCACCATCTTTAAACCACTAGCAGGAGGAAAGTTAACACCTTGAGGCTTTGGTCGTTCCGATCGTTTGTCAACTAGCCCTAGTTTATAGTTTGAAAGAATCGTTGCCAATATTAGCTTCATTTCAAATAAAGCTAGAGCCTCGCCGGGACAGCGACGAGTACCGCCACCAAAAGGCAGAAATTCATAATTTGAGAATTGTTTTTCCAGAAAACGCTCTGGTTTAAATTGCTTGGGCTCTGGGTATAAATCCTCGCGTTGATGAGTCAAATAAACACATCCTCTTAGTATGATACCTGGATTTAATTCATAGCCCATTACTTCAATTGGTGATTCAACCATCCTGGAAAATGTGATCACTTGAGTTGGATAAATCCGCATACACTCATTGCAGACAGCCGTAAGATAAGGGAGTGCAACAATACTCATAGGATCTGGCTTCTCACCGAGGCCATCAAGTTCTTCAAGCAGTCGAGCGAGGACAGCAGGATGCTTGTGAATTGAATACAACGCCCAAGTTATTGCCGTTGCAGAAGCATCTCGACCACCAAAAATAAGTGAAGGAAACAAATCACGCAACTCTCGATCTGTCAAAGGCTTACCCGTTTCATCACAAGCCGATATAAACTCCGAAAGAACATCAGTCCCAGAGGAATTTGCTTGCTTTCGGCGATCGCTAATTTCTGCTAATACCAATTCGTCAAATTGTCGCATAAGATCGCTAAAATATCCCCAAGGACTCCATCTCCCCAAATCAAGTTGCAAAGAGGGAAAAGATAAGCAAGTTTCTAACAATGAAGACCGGGCAAAACTCATCAGTCTTGGCAGCAACTTCCTCAATTTTTCGTAACGATCGCCTTCACGCAATCCCAATAAAACCTGTAAAATCACATCCAAAGTTATAACCTGCATCGTAGGGTAAGCCAAAAAAGGCTTGCCAACAGTCTGCTGACTCATTAACGTTTCTGTGAGATCACAAATGAGTTTCCCATAAGTTTTGATTCGAGTACCGTGCATGGGAGGCATCAAAATCTGGCGTCGATTTTTGTGGCGCAAGCCATCGAGCAATAACAATCCGTTATTACCCACCAGTGGAGCCACATCTTCGTTTAACTCACCCGGAGCGGTGATCTCTTTTGTCTGGGTAAAAATCTGCTTAATTCCCTGTGGATTGCTAACGAAAACTACCGGCGTAGAACCAAACATGATGGTGAAAATGTCGCCATAACGTTTGCTAACGCTATCCATGTAGCCAAGGGGATCGGCTGCAAATTTAAGATTCACTAACCATGTGGGAATTTTCGGACCTGAAGGTAGTTTCATAGTAATTTATAAGAAGGGGGCTAGGGAAGAGCGAATTGGGGACTACCGTGCAGTATCTAGCTTTTCTGAGCTAGATACTGCGTGCTGCGATCGCTCTGCTGACGCTGATTTTTCATCACCATTTTCACGCCACTAGCAGGATAACAGAGCAGACCTTCAAATTTAGGTCGTTCCGGTTGTCGATCGGCTAATTCTAAATGATAGCGGGAAAGCATAGTTGCCAATATTAGCTTCATTTCAAATAAGGCTAAAGCTGCACCGATACAGCTACGAGTGCCTCCGCCAAAGGGCAGAAATTCATAAGCAGAAAATGTTCTCTCTAAAAAACGCTCTGGCTTAAATTTGTTAGGTTCTGGGTATAAGTCCTCGCGCTGATGAGTCGCACAAATATTAACTCTTAGCAGCGTACCGGGTTCTAATTGATAACCCATTAACTCAATTGGTGATTCTACGATTCGTGGAAAAGTGAATAATTGAGTTGGGTAAATTCGCAAAGCTTCGTTACAGACTGCACTGAGGTAGGGTAGTCCGACGATGCTCGCGGGATCTTGCGAGTTGCCAATAGTATCAAGTTCTGCTAATAGTCGATCGCGGACTGTCGGCAAACTGTGAATCCAGTATAAGGCCCAAGCGATCGCGATCGCGGAAGCATCTTGAGCAGCTAACAAAGGCGAGATAACTAAATCGCGCAACTCTTCATTGTCGATCGCTTCTCCCGTTTCATCCTTCGCGGACATGAGATCGGATAAAATATCGGCACCTGAGATATCTGCTTGCTGGCGGCGTTCTTTGATTTCCTCTTCAATTAGCTGGTAAACTTCCTGGCGGAAGTAAAGAAGTCTTCCCCAAGGACTCCACTGTCCTAAATCTCGTTGCAGGAAGGGGAAAATATTGCATATCTGAATTGGGTTGCTCCGCATCAATTTTAGCATTGCCGGAAGCAATTGCTTGAGTCGTTCGTATCGTTTTCCCTCACGTAAACCCAAGACTACTTGAATGCTTATTTCTAAAGTAATCTTTTCTATGGATGGGTATGCTAAAAAGACTTTGCCAGTCGGATTTTGACCGATAATTTTTTCTGTCAAATCGCAGATTCTCTGTCCGTAAGAACGCAATCTCGCACCGTGAAAGGCAGGCATTATCAGCTTGCGTCGATGTTTGTGGCGCAAACCGTCGAGTTGGAGTATTCCTTGGTTCCCCGTAATTAGGGCCATATCTTCGTTCAATTCTCCAGAAGCTGGAATTTGTTTTGTATTGGTAAAAATTTGCTCGATCGCTTGGGGATTGCTGACAAATAATACGGGAGTAGTCCCAAACGTGATGGTGAAATTTTCACCGTAGCGTTTTGCGAAATCCTCCATGTAGCCAATAGGATTTGTGGAGATTTTAAGATATTGCAGCCAGATGGGAGCTTTTGGGCCTGAAGGTAGGTTCATCGATCTTTTTAATTAGTTGATGTATATCTAAATTTGTCGTGAGAGATGGAAGTGGAGTCGGATTTTTTCGAGATGTTCTAAGTAGGAAGGTTTTATTCAAAACTCGTTACTCGATTTCTGAAGTTAGCTGAGTGCGTCTCCTCCGATCGAATTCTCTGGCAACGATCGCGATACTAACCAAAGCAATGGCAATAGAAATATTATCAACACTCCCTGATAGCCGATCGCTTCTAATGAAGCCCCACGCTGGCGCATGAATACGGACAAAGCTTCGTACAAACACGCGATCGGGATAAACTGCGATACGTACAACAAGCTGCCAAGCAATCCGAATTTCTTTAAGCTTTTTGGGTTAATCATGGGACTGGGGACTGAGGACTGGCTGGGAAAAAACAATGTCTTGAGAGTACGCCAGCTTATTGCGATCGGGGAAAGTGGGTTTTGTAGAAGAATAGGTTGAGAGATTCTTTCATCAATACGTATACCTCAAATAATTATTATTGTCAAGTAGTCATGAGTCATTAGTCAGCAGTCGATGACCAATGACCGATCGCCAAAGGGTCAATATCTCAGTCGAAGGGGCAGTATTGGTCGCGCATCGAGTATTTTCCCTCGATTACCGCCGTCAAAGGTTAATTCCAGCAGTGGAGAGGTGTCGCGATCGATCGCGACAACATCATTGCGATCGAGCAGAGAAACAGCTTCACTCAGTTCTCGATCGCGATCGACTGCGATTTTGACACTAGTTAGCTTTTTTACCCCCAGCGGATCGGTAATTAACTGCTGATGCCTTTCACAAGAGCGATCGAGCCAAGTTGTCAGAGCAATATCGTTAGGAATAGCCAAGCATATAGGCTCTGCCGCATTCGCGATATTCTGCGGCGAAAACCTAATAAACGTATCTGGCTGCATCCACTCTGCCCAGTGTTTTCTCGATCCCGGAATCTGAGTTGTCATCTCGGGTAAAGAGCGCAAACCAATTCCAAAGGGAGATGCTCCTGTTTGCGGCCAACGCGCCCTTGCTAAAACGTCGATCCCCGTTCGTGCTGTATGCTGTTGGGCTGCTTTTTCGTCTTCGATCCAGATTAATTCGAGGTATGTATTCTCGAAGAAGAAAATCGTCGAGATTGTTCCTTGCTCTGCACGCCGCACTACTCGTTCGGAGCAGTGAAGACCTAAATCTTGAAGAAAGGAAACTGCCGATCGCCCTTATGTAACAAAGATAAAAAGGCGATCGATTTCCAGTAAAAAATTATCGGGACGCACCAGTAGTGATGTTGGCATGAGTGTTATTTGTCACTTGTGTTTGCTAAAACACACAGATTTTTCATCCGTGTATCCGTGCTGATCCGTATCCTGCCGATGGGAGTAACTCAGAACTTATATCTTTGTGCAGGTAGCTTGTTAGACAGACAGAGATGGAGATACTAGCTCTAGACAATCAACGCTAGACCTAACCTCCCAGCCTCCTTGGCTAGCGTTGGGGGAGAATTCAAAGCCTCTCAAGAGCAGGAGAGATGTTTGGATAGAGGTTTGACCGATCGCGCGAACAGTAAGGCTCTAGACAAGGAGTTTTTCATGAAGTTAATAAAAATTATTTGCAATAAGCACTTAACTATTAGGCAACAAACAGGGAGATATGTCAACTAGGCTCGGGCAAATTTTTAGAGAAAAGTATCCGTAGCGGTTTCGGCTAATGGACATTTCCCGCTTGTTTCGGCTATCCTAGATAATTGTAAATATTTATTGACACTCCCCGGTCAATGGTATGCGGGGATTCTCAAGGACAAACTTTGGGGGATGAATCCACCCAAAGTTTAATTCTTAAAGGGTTTGTCAGAAACCCACTAAGCTGTCGCGCATTTAAACTGTGATAAGCTGTTGAACATTTAAAACAGATTGTATGGTGCCGGGCGTCCGAAGTGTTTCCCGTTTAAGCGGAGCGTGTTCGCGGATGACGCACCCGGAAGACCCTAGTTAGTGGTTTAAATGCACAACAGCTTAGTACCAGAATTCATTGTAAAGTTCATGATGGTACGGCGATCGTTGATGTCGCTAATGCTCCATCCTAGTTGATTGCAATACCTCTGAATCGTCGAGCGGTAATTATTACCAGAGAATAAATCTAGATCGATTGCCATTAGAAAACTCCTTATCAAGAAAACTTAGAGTAAGCCACAAACAAAAATCCGAGTGCAATTGACAATTCTCAGTCAAAAACTTATAGACTTCCCCATTCGTCTCTCAGCGGCTTCCACTCATATCTTCTATTGGCTGGTGGCTTCTGGAACTTAAAAATTTCTTCTGCTTCTGTAAAACGAGCATTATCATTTTCTTCGTAAGAAAACCATAAATCATGATTGTGTTCTACAAGCATATGGATAGTCTTGCTCCCATTCCTATTGTTGGGATTTAAGTGAGCCGTCAGTCTTGTTTTAATACATGATTCAGACATTCCTACATATGCAGATCCTTGAGGAAATTCGGCATCATAGATGGCGTATATGCCTTTCATTCCTGTTGCAATTCTTGCTACAGTCTCTGAGTTGAATCTAACTGGGTCCATATTTACTTTTAGATAATTCAGTATTGTGATTCCATTAGTTATTATTGTTGAGCAAAATCTTTGACTTGTCTAGTCGGAAGATGTCGGAAAATGTCGGTAGTTTTACATGATTTTTCCTCTCTCGCAGGTCGGAGAATGTCGGCACGGTCGGAAATTGTAGGATACAATAGCTAAAACCCCCACACTTTCCCGATCGATGGACGCTGAAGAAATCTTAAAATTTGCCGACAACCTAGTTTTCGCCAAGACTGGAAAACATCTCGACGGGAGCATCCCAATTTGGTAAAAAGCCGTTTTTTAGGAGTGCGAGCGTCTCGCTCGCGATCTAGCCGTTCGCTATGGACGACGCGAGCGCGCTATATCATCGAAATATATTATTCTGATGCAACCGTCCATGATATGAAAGCAAAAATGGGATGCTCCCCATCTCGACAACGTGCAAGAGGCTATATTACTCGGTGCTTGGCAAGGTCAAAAATATCCTAAAATTGCAGAGGAAGCTCATTGTAGCGAGGGTCATGCTAGGGATGTTGCCTCGGAATTATGGAAAATACTTTCAGATGTATTAGGTGAAGCAGTTAATAAATCAAATTTTCGTTCAACCTTTAAAAGGTTGCAAATCTCTATCGTTTCATCAACAGTCGAGAAAAACTCTGTACAAATTGGTAATGTCAATGTCTGTGGAGATACTTCACACTCTCCAGAAGTTCCAAAAGATCGATCGCCCTCCACCTCCACCCCAGAAAACACTCAACCCCAAATACGTCAAGACTTAAGAGACGCACCAGATATCAGCTCATTTTACGATCGCACATCCGAACTCGCCACCCTACAACAGTGGATAATACAGGATCGCACCCGCCTAGTGGCAATATTAGGAATCAGCGGAATTGGCAAAACGGCGATCGCACTTCACCTCCTCCCACAAATTCAGCATCAATTTGACTGTATAATTTGGCGAAGTCTGGACACATCTCCAACTCTCGAAACCACCCTAAAAAGCCTAATTAAATTTGTATCTATAGCCTTTCTCAGAAAGATGAGGTACGTAGTTGGGCTTCAGCCCTCTCAGTTTAAGTGGTTATATAATCTGTCAATCATACCTCATCTTTTTGAGAAAGGCTATAATCTACCAGAAACCGAGTTACCAGTCAACACTGATGAAATGCTATCGTTGTTAATATAAAAATTGCGATCGCACCGCTGCCTCATCATCCTAGACGACGTACAAACTATTCTCAGCAGCCGACAAATAGCAGGCAATTATCGACATAAATATGATAATTACAGCACTTTTTTCAAACGGATAGGCGAAACTTGCCACAACAGTTGCTTAATCCTAAATAGTTGGGAAAAACCTAGAGAACTTGTCACATCAACCAGAGAAAAAGCCCGCGTTCGCAGCTTACAACTCGACGGTTTAGGTGCAGTCGCAGGCGAAATATTCCGACAAAAAGGTTTACTTGACGAAGACAAATGGGAAACCTTAATTAACACTTACCGAGGCAATCCCTTGTGGTTAAAAATAGTTGCAGCCATGATTCAAGAATTATTTAGCGGCAGAGTTGCCGAATTCTTACAATATGATATAGCAATCCTCGCATCAGTCGCAAAATTGAGCGAGACCAGAATCCTTGCAGTGCGAGCCAGAAAGCTCGCGTATAATGCAAGCAAATCATTTAGGATTGCTATATGCTATTCTTGCCAGAAGAATTGAAAGCAATATTGCAGCAGCAGTGCGATCGCTTATCCGAGTTAGAGAAACAGGTGATGTGCTGCATCGGGAATGAAATCGAGCCAGTTTCAATTTCCCAATTGTTAGAGAAAGTGCAATTATCGCCATCGGAGTTATTCAATGCGCTGCAATCTTTGGGATGGCGAGCATTAATAGAAAAACAAGAACAGGGCGAGAGATCGATTTTCACTCTATCGCCAGCGGTGAGGCAATATATGATGACAAAATATTCTCTCGCTCCAAGATGATCTACAATAATTCTTAACCATAAAACTGCCGCGCTACAGCCAAATAATCTGTTAAATTAATTGAATAATCATCAGCTTATAATTAACGGCTAGTGCCATGACTTCTCAAACAAAATCTTCGATCGCATTCAATCGACTGCCAGACCACACTCAACTGCCAGAATCCGAGGGAGATACAAACTATACACCAATAACCGATCGCCCTCCCGACCACACTCAACTACCAGACGAAGACGGTACATTTGTGAAAAACTTTCAGGAGCACCCCCAAAGCATTCTGCTGACTGATTCCATCACCCCGCTATTGCAGCAGCGCCATCAGGACAATCAATATTGCATAGGTCAAGATTGCGGCATTTATTGGCGCCTGACAGAGCCGACAGACAAAGGAGCTGAAGCACCCGATTGGTTTTATGTTCCAAACGTGTCGCCATTAGTTGACGGTCAAATTCGGCGTTCTTACGTGATGTGGTACGAAGTTGTCGCACCTTTAATTGTAATCGAATTTGTTTCTCGCGACGGCTCGGAAGAACGAGATGCAACTCCTAAAACGGGTAAGTTTTGGGTTTACGAACAAGCAATTCGCGTGCCGTTCTACGCTATTTATGAAGTAAGTCGAGCCAGCGTAGAAGTGTATCAGTTGCTAACAGGTAACTATCAGTTATTGCCACCCAACGATCGCGGACACTATCCGATTGGGCCTTTGGGTGTGGAATTAGGAATATGGCAGGGACAGTATCAAAATGCCGAACTGCCTTGGCTGCGTTTTTGGGACGAAGAAGGTAATTTATTGCTGACAGGTGGAGAACGAGCCGAACAAGAGGGACAGCGTGCCGATCGCGAGCAACAAGAGAAAGAATTAGCCCAACAACAAGCCGAACAAGAGCGGCAGCGTGCCGATCGACTGGCGGCTCAGTTAAGAGCTTTGGGTATCGATCCTGAAGCCTAAAATTAAGGATTTACCGCCCAAGCGGGGGCGGGTTTATGAGATTATTGATTTTAGGCAATTACGATCGGTAAAACCCGCCCTACAGGATTTATATGTATTTAACCGGAATTATGTAACCGATCACGACTGCAACCACTTCATAAACTTATCCGCCGCCGTACCAAGAGACTCACCGACTTGTTTCTTCAAACGCCACCGCTGAAACGCTTGTTCGTAATCTTCGCCTTCAGTTTGATAAACATTCCAAGCATTCAGCGACAATCCCAATCCCCACGTTAGTAAAATGAAAAGCGACCAAGAAAGCTCGTGCGATCCTGCTAGATTAAACAAAACTAGAAAAGTATTGATAATGCCGTACTTTGTCACATTTTTCTGCAATTTAGCGCGGCGGTAAGTGTTAAAAACCAGCTTTTCTTGAAATTCTCCTCTAGTTGCTAACCATTGCTGTTCCGCCAGCAGAATATCCTGTTCGGAAATGCCCAATTCCGCTGCAATCTCGAAAAGCTGCACTCTGGATAATTCCCCTTCATCCTGTCGCCGGGCGATCGCAAGCTGTAAAATACCTTGAGCATCCTCTGAACCGTAAACTTGACTTATTTGAGTTTCATGAGTTGCCATAACGAGTTTCCGATAATTTCCGAAATTATTTCTATCATACATATAACCGCAGTTAAACCGCAGGTAGGAATAGGTGGCGGATTTCAACACCCTTTTGAGAACAGGCAAGATGCCTGTTCCGCAACAGAGTTTACTTATTGTGGAACAGGCATCTTGCCTGTTCCCGATAGAGGTACAAAATAGCAATAACTAACCCAAAGTATACATCCAGCCATCCCTCGCGCAAATCCTCACAATTCCGTCCCAAACTACAGGCGTCGCCTCAAATGATAAACCGGGTTTAAATCTCCCTGATTCTATTACTTTCAAACGGTAAAACTCGCCTTTCGCATTTTTCAAAGCATTCTTATCCCCAGACTTTGCTCGTTCCCAATTCAAATTGAACAAATAAACACCGTTGTATCCCGCACTGACCAGTTTATTGCCATCGGTAAATATCGGAGTCGAAATTGAAGAACCAATCTCTTTTTTAAACACTATTACCGGAGTATCGTAAGACTGATTTCGCCAAGGTACAGCAATTTTTTTGCCTGTAATCATATCTTGGGAACCGATGTACAAATTGCCGTCGATCGCATTTGTGGCAAACAGCGCTGGAAACTCCCCTGGATTGTACTCGTCATTCAACGCCACCGAGCCAATTATCCCGCCTTCCCAGCTAGACAGTCGGCGATTTCCAGTCGGCAAAAACCATTCAACGCTGGCATTCGGTTCCTTGTTTGGATTCAGTTTCAGCACGCCGCCGTTGCCCTGAATGTATTGTTTTTCAATCGCACAAAATAGTTTTCCAGATTTAGAAATTACAGCACTTCCATCCAAGTCTGAACCAGTATAGAAATCCCAGACTATCTTTTTACTTTCAATGCTAATACCGTAAATATGACCGGAACCAGCAGCTATAAATATTCTATCTTTGAGCCTCGACGGGGATGATTCCGCTACCAAGTTGCCGCCGTGCTTGCTGATATCTCCTGCTGCATAAAGCTGTACTTCTGACAATATATTTGGCTGTTTAATTCCTTGTTTAATCTTGGCCTTACTTGTAGAACTATCAAGAAAATAGCCGATCGCATTTTCCCCCGCATTGAACAAAACGCCACCGCCGATGTCCAAAGCGCTGCTGTCATTATCGCGGCTGTAGCTGGGCGTTCTCCTGATGTCCAATTTCCAAATTTCCTTGCCAGTTCTAAAAGATATTGCCCTAAAACTCGGCACGACACTTTTGCCGCCACCGCCACTGCGGCTTCCCTGCAAAATCACAATTCTGTTTTCGGCGCTGGCTTTTTCATCGATATAAATCGTTGATGAGCCTTTGATTATATCATCAAATTTATAGCGCCAAACTTCTTTATTGGTAGCAATATCTATTTTTCGCAAATTGTGGTCGAAAGAACCTATAATTAAATAAGTTTTCCCCCGGTCTCTGGTAATTGTTGGCTGTCCAGTCCAACCCGCGCCGCTCCAAATTTGCGATCGCCTTCCCAGAAAAGTCCGTCCGCTTCCTAGCTCAAATTTGTCGATTAATTTCAAATTTTTCGGAACACCTCTGCCGTAGAACCGACGCTTGTCGTTACCTAAAAATGTCGGGACTAATAATTCTATTTCTGTGTCTGCTTTTGCCAGAGAATTGTTAAGATTAGTTTCTAATAAAGCTTGCTCCGAGGAGTCAGTTTGGATCAGTTTGATAACAGCAGGAGGAACAGCAGCACTCAGCAAAAATTGTCCTAGCTGTTGATTGAAGGTTCTCCGAGATGATAAGCTCATATTATATCGAGATAATCAGCCATAATATTAAAACATAATTATCAGCAACAACTCAACTAAAACATCTCGCGCTAAACTGCTAGAGGACTGACAAGCTTACTGAGTACGATTTAAAGTATATTTGATTATGGTCAACCGTCTTGCTCAATCCCAAAGCCTTTACCTGCGGAAACACGCCGAAAATCCGATCGACTGGTGGCCCTGGTGCGACGAAGCCCTAGAAACTGCCCGGAGCGAAAATAAACCGATTTTCCTGTCAATTGGCTACTCTAGCTGCCACTGGTGTACGGTGATGGAAGGGGAAGCATTTTCCGATCGCGCGATCGCCCAATACATGAATTCGCACTTTATACCGATAAAAGTCGATCGCGAAGAACGCCCGGATATCGACAGCATTTATATGCAAACCTTGCAAATGATGACCGGCCAAGGCGGTTGGCCGCTCAACGTTTTTCTCACTCCCGACGAGCGAGTTCCCTTCTACGGAGGCACTTATTTCCCCGTAGAACCCCGCTACGGACGCCCCGGCTTTTTAGAAGTTTTGCAAGCAATTCGCCGCTTTTACGACACAGAAAAAGGCAAAGTAGAAGCCTTCAAAGCAGAGATTTTAAGCAACCTCCAACAGTCGGCAGCGCTGTCAGGAATAACCGCCGAATTAAATCGCGAAGTCTTCCAAAAAGGCTTAGAACTTAACACCGGAATTATTGCCGGTAGCAACCCCGGCCCCAGTTTTCCGATGATACCTTATGCGGAGCTAGCACTGCGGGGAACCCGATTTAATTTTGCATCAAAATACGACAGCAAACAAGTCTGCACTCAGCGCGGATTAGACTTAGCATTGGGCGGCATTTACGACCACGTAGCCGGCGGATTTCACCGCTACACGGTTGACGCAACTTGGACTGTGCCGCACTTTGAAAAAATGCTCTACGACAACGGTCAAATTGTTGAATATTTGGCTAATTTGTGGAGCGCGGGAATACAAGAACCGGCTTTTGAAACTGCGATCGCGGGAACAGTAGAATGGTTGAAGCGAGAAATGATTGCGCCGACAGGCTATTTTTATGCTGCACAGGATGCTGACAGCTTTAACACTTCTGAAGAACTTGAACCGGAAGAAGGAGCATTTTATGTCTGGAGTTACGCCGAACTGGAACCACTATTAACTGCTGAGGAATTGGCGGAGATTCAAGCACAGTTTACTGTTAGTCGCAGCGGCAATTTTGAAGGCAAAAATGTATTGCAGCGCCGCCATCCGGGAAAACTGAGCGACAGGGTAGAAAAGGCTTTGGCTAAACTCTTTCAAGTTCGCTACGGTGGCAATCCCGATAATGTGAAAACCTTTCCGCCAGCCCGCAACAATCAAGAAGCTAAAAACGAAAGTTGGCCTGGTAGAATTCCCGCAGTTACTGACACGAAAATGATTGCTGCTTGGAATAGCTTAATGATTTCGGGTTTGGCCCGTGCTGCGGCTGTTTTTGGAAATTTGGAATATCTGGAATTAGCTGTGAAAGCGGCTAATTTTATTTTAGACAATCAGTGGAGGGATGGGCGGTTTCAGCGGTTGAATTATGACGGACTATCTGCTGTAACCGCGCAGTCGGAAGATTATGCTTTGTTTGTGAAAGCATTGTTGGATTTGCATCAAGCGAGTTTGACTTTAGGCAACGGGGAAAAGGCAAAACAGTTGCCGAATTCTCAGTTTTGGTTGGAGAAAGCTGTGCAGGTGCAAGAAGAGTTTGATGAGTTTTTGTGGAGCGTGGAATTGGGAGGATATTACAATGCTGCTAAGGATGTGAGCGGAGATTTGTTGGTGCGGGAACGCAGCTATATAGACAATGCAACTCCGGCGGCGAATGGAATTGCGATCGCCTCTTTGGTTCGCCTCGCACTGCTGGGCCCGAATTTGGAATATCTCGATCGCGCGGAGCAAGGTTTGCAAGCTTTCAGCAGTATTGTACAAGATTCTCCGCAAGCTTGTCCGAGTTTGCTTTCTGCTCTCGATTGGTATCAGCATTCTACCCTAATTCGCACGACTCCCGACCAGATTTCGGGATTGATTTCCCAGTATTATCCGACTGCTGTCTGTCAGATTGAGGCTGATTTGCCTGAAGGTGTTATCGGGTTAGTTTGCGAGTGTTTGACTTGCAAAGAACCTGCGAAAAGTCAAGAGCGGCTGTTGGAGGAAATTTTGCAAAGTCAAACGCGAGTTTAGCACGGGGATCGGGTTTACGAGATTCTTAGTTTTCAGGCGGCGCATTTTGTCTGGTGCGTCGCCTATGAGATTATCGAGCTTATTTGAATATCTGCGATTGAGCCGCACCCGCTGGGTATTTTGTAATATCAAATCCGTTGACATCGGAATTATTATCTCTCTCTTCTCTTTCTCTGTGTCCTCTGTGCCCTCTGTGGTTTAATCATTCCGATATAACCGGAATTGATATGAGTCCTCAATCTTCCAAAATCTCGACCAAATCTTCCATTGTTACATCGAAGGCGCGGGCTATTTTGTAGACAGCAGACAGATCGACTGTGTTCAAAGCATCCCGCCTCCCGTAGCTTTTTACCGTGTTGTAATTGACTCCCGAGCGATCGGCAACTTCTTTAAACGTCCAACCTCTCTTCTCAGCTAATTCTCGAATCCGCAGTCTCACGTAGCCCATTTTTTTGCTTGACTTCGGTGCATATATACCGGATAATATCTATGTACACTAAAAACGATCGCCCACCTAGCCTCGAAAACTTAAGGGCGATCGCCTTTTTTACCACACCCCACGAACGTGGGGAAGGATTACCCTATGATACCAACATCAAAGCCCAAATTAAACACTCATCCCTGGTGTATCGTGCGGCAATTGCCAAATATGCAGCGATTGGTTGTGGCTAGGTTCCACCGCCGAGGCGATGCAGAGGGATATATGCAGATTTTACGGCGGTTGTTGCCGGTGGCTAAACACGCGATCGTATTTGATACGACTGGGGCCGAGAAATTGCCTGAAGTGCGACTGAATTAGAGCGAATGCTGTAATGGATAAGTGCGATCGCGTTTTACAAGTGCGATCGCTCCTTCATCAAATTTACTTGGCAACCGATCGGCTACAATATTTCAAGAGTATCTGAGAGCTTCGATCCCTATGAATACTCATTTATACTTGTACTAAAATTTCACAGCTATCATGAAGCTACCTAACGCAGATCGCGCTATAATTGACATCAGGAAGCTGTCAACTTACTGTCTAGATTTAGAGCATTCCGATGGACAACATAAAGCGCGCGTGTTCCGATCGGGTTTAGGCATAGGCTTAGAGGACGTAGACGAACTGCGAACAGCTTTGTTGGAAGCAATTTTGACTTCTGAAGCAACTCCGACTCAACAAGACAGGCACGGTCAGAGATATGTATAGCCTTTATTAAAAAGATGAGGTATGGTTGACAGATTATATAACCATTTAAACGTATAGGGCTGAAGCCCAACTACGTACCTCATCTTTCTGAGAACGGCTATAGTTGATTTTCTAATGACTCGACTCGACAAACAAGCTATAGTACGGAGTGCTTGGATTATCAGAACAACAGAGAATTTTCCCCGCTTAGTAACTTGTTATATTCCGTGAAGGAGGTATGTAAAAATGAATTTTAAAATCAAACTGCTTGATGTTGTTGCATTGCTAGAAGATTTGCCAGAACATGGCTTATATCGCGGTCAAGTGGGAACAGTAGTTGATGAATACGATACAGAATTTGTTGAGGTTGAGTTTAGCGATTTGCAAGGTTGTACCTACGCGCTAGAAGCACTTAGCAAGTCGCAGTTAATGATTTTGCATCACAGTCCGCTTGCAGAAACCAAATGGCTAAAAAGTCAGCCATCAGTACACAAACCAGTTTTAAATCGCTAACAATCCCCGTTCACTAGCAATATAAGCATTCTTTATATTGACTTTCGGCGATTCATTGACTATAATTATCAGCCCAAAAACAATTAAAAATTCCCGCCTAACAGTTTTTCTCAAATAACAGTTAAACTATTCTAACGTCTGCACGTACCGAACGCTGCAGCTACAACCTATATCTATCAAGGATTCGTCCTAATTCTTAGGAGCGGGATTTTAAAATATGCATCTGAGCGAACTGACTCACCCAAACCAATTACACGGTCTCTCGATTCATCAACTCGAACAAATTGCCCGACAAATTCGAGAAAAGCATTTAGAAACTGTAGCCGCTAGCGGCGGCCACCTCGGCCCAGGATTGGGTGTAGTCGAACTGACCTTAGCACTCTACCAAACACTCGACCTCGATCGCGACAAAGTTACCTGGGATGTCGGCCACCAAGCTTATCCTCACAAATTGATAACCGGCCGCTACAACGAATTCCACACCCTACGCCAAAAAGACGGCGTTGCAGGCTATCTGAAGCGCTGCGAGAGCAAATTTGACCACTTCGGCGCCGGTCACGCTTCCACAAGCATTTCGGCAGCACTAGGAATGGCGATGGCGCGCGACCTCAAGGGCGAAAACTTTAAAACTGTAGCAGTCATCGGCGACGGCGCATTGACTGGCGGCATGGCACTCGAAGCGATCAACCACGCGGGCCATATGCCGAAAACCAATGTGATGGTAGTGCTCAACGACAACGAGATGTCAATCTCGCCCAATGTCGGCGCGATTACCCGCTATTTGAACAAGATGCGACTCTCGCAGCCGGTGCAATTTCTCAAAGATAACTTAGAGGAACAATTCAAACACATTCCCTTTGTCGGCGAAACTTTTACCCCAGAAATGGAACGCCTCAAAGAAAGCATGAAACGCTTGGCAGTTTCCAAAGTAGGAGCAGTAATTGAAGAATTGGGCTTTACCTACATGGGCCCGGTAGACGGACACAATTTGGAAGAGTTAATTGCCACTTTCAAACAAGGTCATACTATCCAAGGGCCGGTGCTAGTTCACGTGGTGACGGTGAAGGGTAAAGGATACGCGATCGCCGAAAAAGACCAAGTAGGATATCACGCCCAAAATCCCTTTAACTTAGCCACCGGCAAAGGCATTCCCTCCACCAAACCCAAGCCTCCAGCTTACTCGAAAGTCTTTACCCACGCCCTGGTCAAGCTAGCAGAAAATAATCCCAAAATTGTCGGCATTACCGCTGCAATGGCAACCGGAACAGGCCTTGACAAACTTCAGGAAAAACTGCCGAAACAGTACATTGATGTCGGCATTGCCGAACAGCACGCCGTGACTTTAGCGGCTGGTTTAGCCTGCGAAGGAATGCGCCCCGTTGTAGCAATTTACTCGACCTTTTTGCAGCGGGCATACGACCAAATAATTCACGATGTCTGCATCCAAAAATTGCCAGTTTTCTTCTGTTTGGATCGAGCCGGAATTGTCGGCGCCGACGGCCCCACCCACCAAGGAATGTACGACATTTCTTACTTGCGCTGTCTGCCAAATATGACAATTATGGCACCCAAAGACGAGGCAGAATTGCAGCGGATGATAGTCACGGGAATCAACCACACCAGCGGCCCGATCGCCATGCGTTACCCGCGCGGCAACGGTTACGGCGTGCCTTTGATGGAAGAAGGTTGGGAAGAATTGCCGATCGGCAAAGCCGAAATCCTCCGCAACGGCGACGATTTGCTGATATTGGGTTACGGTTCAATGGTTTATCCGGCAATGCAAACCGCCGAGATTTTGAGCGAACACGGCATTGAAGCAACGGTCATCAATGCGCGTTTTGTCAAGCCGTTAGATACCGAATTAATCTTGCCTTTAGCACAGCGAATCGGGCGAGTTGTCACTTTAGAAGAAGGCTGTTTGATGGGCGGCTTCGGTTCAGCAGTAGCCGAATCTTTGCTCGACAATAATGTCCTCGTTCCGCTGATGCGGCTGGGCGTACCGGATACATTAGTAGATCATGCAACGCCAGAGCAATCATTTGCCAGTTTAGGGTTAACTCCACCGCAAATGGTCGATCGCATCTTAGCAACATTCAGCCGCAAACAGTCACCCGTTAGCGTCTAATTAGCTAGAATTGTAGGGTGGGCACTGCCTCACCATTGGTGTCAACAAACACCCTATTTCCCTCTGTCCGGCAGGGGTTTAAACCCCTGCCTCAAAGCTAAAGTCCTCTTGCATAAGACTGAAGAACTCATTAGTCCTACTATATAGTTAAGGTCATTAGTTGATAGCCATAGATCGAAGAGGAGGTTTTTGTGGGAGAAGCTAACCGCCGAAAAAGATTCGATTCAAATTACGGTAACCGCCTTAATATTGGATGTTTTATCGCTGCTTCTACTTCCAGCGATGCTCATGCTGTCTACCTTGGAATTGGACGCAAGGGAAGCGTAGAACGCCGACTTATATCAGCTCACGCAAGCATCATTGACGCATGGAAAATCTTTGTTTATTGCCAAGATATTTTATCTAAGCTTAAATATTTTCATCTGCAAAGCAACGATCAAATTACTAGCAATTTTATTAGCAGTTTGATTGGGACTTACGGTGATTATTCTGATGACGATGCTGTTTATGAAGTGTCTGGCGATAAAAAAGCGCTTATGGATTGGCTGTCGCAAGGCAAAACGATCTTGGATGATGATTTGCCTTCCAATATTAACGTTTTGGTTGTAAAGCCCCCAGTTACCAAAAAATACAAAGTTTTTTGGTACGAATCAGAAGAAGCTCCAAAAAATACTTACGGTAATCCCGAAGAAAATTGTGTTTTTACAGTCGGTAAAAATTATGATGAACCAATTTCGGGGGGTGCTAACAAGAAAGTAAATTTTTTCAGCAGTTATGTAACCGCTGCCTATGTAGCTGACTATGTGAATCGGTTGAACAGAGATAGTTTAACTGAGGAAGAAGTCAAGCGACTGTTGTTTGAAGCCAATCAGCTTCAAGGAAAAATTTAGCCAACTATGAATCAATGCTTTCAGTCATTTCTCATAGTTTTTGACGACCGACAACATCGTATCATCTGACACAAAGGAAAACCAACAATGAAATAGAAGTTTATGGTACAATCAGATTGCAGAAACATTTGAATATAAGGTATAAAAAACAATGACTAGCGTCAAACCAAATCGTACCGTGCGGCGGGGAAGATTGTTCCCCGAAATTCAGTGGTCAGAAGAAAAAAAAGCCCAGTGGCGAGCCGAAAGAGCGGCATTTCGCAAGCGTTGTAAAGTAATTTTCGATCGCCTTAAACCAGACTTAATTGACACTCACTACAACTGGTACATGGCGGTTGAACCTGATAGCGGGGAATATTTTATCGACAAGGATGATATGGCGGCTACCAAAATGTGCCGCCAGAAACACCCAAATGCTATCCCCTACCTTTTCCGCATCAACAACACAGGGGCGTGCGGCTCAATATGATTGAAGGAAGATTTGGTGATGAGGACGAGCTATTTTTTGAAATTGAATTGATTGCTAATAACGGCTTAGAATTACCTGTTGATGCTCTGCTAGATACAGGTTTTTCGGGCTGGTTAGCAATGGACGAGCAAGATTTCGAGGGACTTGATTGGATTTATATTAGGCGACAAGAAATGCGGACAGCAAAGGGAGAATTTGATTTCGATCTTTATGCAGGAAAAGTACGCATAGATGAGCAAGAGTTTGACATTCCCGTTCATGTGGGTGACGGAGTACCGGAAATTTTAATCGGCCGCCAGTGGCTGAAAACTCGGCGGTTAGTAGTTGATATTTCTGCGGGTGTTTTGACATTGGAAGCTAGTTAAAAGCCAAATGAATTTAAAAAGTTTTGACATAGTAATAGTAGGAGCCGGCCCAGCAGGAGGCCACTGCGCGAGAATCCTAGCCAAATCCGGTCACAAAGTCTTGCTGGCAGAGCAAAACGACAATTTTAATAAAAATGACTTTTCTAGTGCCGCTACACCTCTAGAAACCCTCTCTAAATTCGATTTACCTGAATCCGTCATCGGCAGTTTTTGGCACAAACTTACTATTGAAACTAGCAAAGTCACTCAAACTTGGGAGTCTCCCGAAAGCTTGGGCGTTGTTCTCAATTTTGCTAAATTTAGAGCATTTTTAGCCAGCGAAGTTGAGCGATTTGGCGGTGAAGTTTGGCTTGGTTATCGCTACACCGGACATTCACCAGCCAAGGGCGAAACAACAGTAGAATTTAAACAGTTATCCGACGGTCAACTTATCAAAGTTAGCACCAAAGTATTGGTTGATGCTACGGGCTTTGCTAGGGCGATTATGTATGAAAAAGAGAAGGATAAGCCGGATTTTTTGTCTGGAACCGGAATAGAATATTTAATTGAAGTTGAACCCGAAGTTTACAATAAATATAGCGGTGATTTAATCTTATTTGTGGGCGATAAATGGATGCCTAAAGGTTATTCTTGGATATTTCCAATGGAACAAAACAGGCTGAAAGTTGGTGCGGCACGCATTTTTTTAGAACAGAAAACGCTGAGGCATTTGTCACCGCTGAAAAAATATATTGATTTGCTGATTGATGAATATCTGAAGTCTAAAAATTATAAAATTATTGACAAACACGGTTCGATGCTGAAGTACAGCCGCGGTTTGAAGGATATTTATTGCAAGGATAATATAATTGCGATCGGCGATACTGTCTCGACAGTAAATTTTTTGGGCGGCGAGGGCATTAGACACGGGATGGATGGTGCGGAAATAGCTGGGAAATATATTCAAAGCTATTTGGAGGGGAAAATCTCGGATTTTCGGGATTATGAGACGGAAATGCACCGCAAGTTTGATAAGAAATGGAATATTTCGGAAAGGTTGGCGGTGAGAAAATATATCGATGATGTTAACGATAAACTTACTGATAGAGCAATTTCTTATTTAAAGTACATGAAAACTGAAGATGTTATGGATATTTTATTTTATTATAAGTTTGAGAAAATTTCTAGAGGATTCGGCGGTTATTTGCAGCGAAAAATCAAGGGATTGATTAAGCAATTTCATTGGTAAGGTTCATCAGTTGAGAGATTGTTAGTTGAGGGAAAAATCTCGCTGGCTGACGCACCCTACTAAGGTAATTTTAAGGCCTTTTTTGCGCTGACTTGAAGGCGCGGCAGCGACAGTAAAGCATCGTCAAAACTGCTAAATTTTGACCTATAGGATACACCAAAAGTATACCCACTCGCTCCAATTAAATGCGCTACAATTGGATCGACATCCCCGTAAGGATAGGCAAAACATTTAACAGATTTCTCTAATTCCCGTTCTAAGATAGCACGGGATTTTGCCCCCTCCCGCACAATTTCTGTCGGCGACAATGCAGTTAGAGGTTGATAAGTAGCAGACATCGAACCGAATTCAATCCCTGCATCCCGCAGTTGGCGAATTTCCGGCCATCCCATTAACTGCACTTCTGCAAATTCGGCTTTTTCCCAACTATTTGTCTTTCCTATCGACTCCGCTACCAGAAAAACAGTAGCTGTAAAATCAAAGCGTTTTAGCAGAGGCCAAGCATATTGAAAAAAGTCGAGATAGCCGCCGTCAAAAGTCATCAATACAGCTTTACCGGGTAAAGGAGTTTTAGCCAGTTTCGCGCTTCGCCAATTTTCCCAACTCGCACTATAATAAGCACGATCTTTCAGATACTGCAATTGTTGTTCCAAAGCCTGCGGGGTAACTGCGTCTAAACCGTCAGGAGAAATGCGGCGGTAGGCGAGAATCGGCAGCCTTTGTGTAACGCTATGATTGTCAAAAACTTGAGGTTTCACCGAGTGATAAACTTCTCTATACGGCGATTTTCGCCCAATAATTTCCGGTGCGTAAAATACTTGCTTTGGAAACTCGTTTTCTGAGGCAATTTCCATTGTTGTTTCCCCCGCAATTGCCGCCGCTGGGAGTGCGGCCCGGCGGCTGACACTTGTCCCGATCGCACCCGATCGCCTGCCGAACATCACCGCATTTGGCGGGTAAATGCCCCCAGCACCCGCTGCATTCAAACTGTCGGGCAAATTTGACCTTTGTTGAGCACAAGAGGCTAAGCGCGATCGCAGCGATTGCTTGCCGTTGAGCGGTTTTCCCAGCAAAGCTTCTCGCACGGTGGCGACGCACAACTCAAAACCGCTATTTCGAGTAATTGTCGATCGCAATTTTTGAGCAGAAACGAAATTATTTTCCACCGCAACCGTGACAATACCGACAGCAACGCCGCCTACTTTCACCAGCACGTCAATTTCATCAAGCTCAACTTTTATATTAGCAAATTCCTCGCTAACTTCCAGAGCAATTAAATCTTTTTCAAGCGTAATTGTAGGGACTTCTCCGGCTATTTCTGGCTTGTAGAAATCCTCCAAATGCCAATGCGGACGGCCCCATAATTCTTGCAAAAATAGCCTCCAGTCATTTTTCTTGTGGAATGGTTCCAGCAAAGTTTCCCACAATCTATTACCTTTTTCGCAGCGATTGCGTTGAAAAAAGCGATCGAGAATTTGCCAAGCAAACTGGGCTGCGATCGCATCCGCCAAAACCGCACCCGCAACCGTGCCATCGCAGACTGGCAATTCAAGAATACCGAGTTTAATGCCCTCTAGTTCGATCGTACAGCACAGGCGATCGTATATTTGGGGAAGAGCGCAAATATCCGAAATTGGTTCGCTCACTTCTACCGCAACTTTCCAGGCAATTTCATCCTTGACTCGCTTAATCTTATCTAAAATATCTTTAATTTCATTTCTCGTGAAAATTTTATGATATTTGTGAACATTACTACTTTTTACCTCTCTCTCAATCCCTTGGTGCCAAGGTAAATTCAAACTGAGACTAGCTGCTTTTTCTTGATAAGCTTCCAGCATTTTAGCGTCATATTCAACACCCATAAAATGACAAATATCTTCTAACTTTTTGACCTTGTTATCGACAATTTCCTCATAATTGACTAATATATGATTAGATTTTTTAGCATATTTGTGACTAATTAACATCGCCTGTTTCCAGCGATCGATACAGTGGTTTAAATCCCAACCAGGCCCCCACAAATCATGAGAACTGCTAGTAGCCTCATGCAGAGAAGCTATTGTATCCATACCGTTTCGCAAAATATGTATGAATTTCGCATCCGGTAAAAATCGCTCTATGTCATCAATAAAATATATGTGTTCCGGCGTTTTTTCCAACCAAATGCTTTTGTTTTGTTCCGCCGCCAAACCATCCAAAACTCCGACTAACCAACTAACTTTATTTCCTACAGTTTGACTATCATCAAAACCTTGCAAAAGTTCAGGGCGATTAATCTCATCCTTAAAAAAAGCTTCCAGCCTACCTGGCAACTTTCCCGCAAACTTTTTGTACAGTAAATAATGAAAAAACTTAGATTCAGGAAAAGAAATAACTTCAGGATGAGCAGCCAATAAACTTTGAAGCATGGTTGTGCCGCTTCTCGGAGAGCCTACTAAAAATATGCGTTTCATTTTTATACTTTATAAATTGTTTGTGGATGAGATTTTTTTATGAACCGCAGAGAGCGCAGAGGGCACAGAGGAAGAGAAGAAAGAGGTATGATTCCTGTTCCTCTCTGCGCTCTCTGCGGTTAAAACTCTTTTCCTAACTCCAACTAAAATCCTCCTTCAACAAATCAGAAAGTTCCTGATTGTAAGGTTTGAAATAATCAGTCAATTCTCGTTCGATTTTCGGTGGCATTTGGCTGTATTCATCGACATGATTAATTTCATATTCTTTACTTGCACTTTCACTAATATCCAAGAAATTCAATACTTCCGAAAAGACTTGACCTGTATGTGCGTAAAAATCTTCGCTCTTGAGAATTAGCAACTGTTCTCTCGGAAAATAGTCGAGCCAATTTTTGATTTGTTCTACATAAATTCCCCGCGACAAATAGGAATAATGCTGGTGATTAAAACTGTAATAACCTTCATCTGCTTTGATTTTTTTTATCTCACCTTTGAGTCTATCCGGTTCAGAAGCGATCGCCTTTTCAAAATCCAACTTTTCGCAGCCGTTCGCCACTTCTAAATGATAGTGCATCCACGCTCGTTTTACCGGGTTTCGCAGCATCACAATCAGCTTAACATCGGGGAAACACTTGTAAACTCGCTCCGCCACCAAAGGATGATAAATATAGTAAGGAGTCATCTCCCACAGCAACACCTTCTCACCGGCTACACTGCGAGTCAACTGTTTGTTATACCAATTAACACCGCGCTCAAAATTTAAATCAAAAAAGTGAATGTCCCGGGAACCTTCTTTGATAATTTGCAAGTGATTTTCGAGATGGCTGTATAGAGATTCCGTGCCGGAGTTTTGAGAACCAATAATTAAAAAATCTGGCTTTTGCTTGTTTTCCAACTGAGTCAAAATCTTGGCGTAGCCGGGATTATTTTTATCCAAATCGTAAGTTACAGCGGCTGGTTCGGCTAAATCCAAAAGCGGCATTTTGCCCTCAAATTCCCAGCGGTACGGCGGACAAAGAATCGTTTTTTGGTTTACAGTCGATCGCACGTACAGCGGATAAACCTGCCAATGATAATCGTAGGCGTAAGCCAAAGTTTCCTCGTAAACCCCAGCATTCACGTAATACTGACCGTTTCCTAAATCCAGCCTGTCTATTTGCAGCCGGATTTTGCCTTTCCCTTTCACCAGCGGCAGCAGTCTGCCCATTTGATTAGTATTAGTCTCAAAACAACTTTGACCGTCATCCCTGCTGATTGTCACGGCAAAAATAGCCGCAGAAATTTCCTGGGACACCGAATAAGAGATTTCAATGCTAATAGCATCACCGCTATCTATTTCTGAATCTGGCAATACTTGAACATCGGTAATTTCTACTTCCAAAGAACCGAAGCGATTCTGATGACCTCGCTGTGACGACCCGCTACTCGTAGCTTCAGCAGCACGCAGGGGAGTGCGATTTTCTGCGGACGATCGCATTTCTGACAAATACTGACCGACTACCACTTCCGGTTCCCCATAAGCCACGATTTCACCTGATTTCAGCCACAAAGCTCGATCGCACATTTTCTGAATTTGCGACGCAGTGTGAGAAATCAAAACAATCGCACATCCTTGATTCTTAAACTCAGTTATCTTATTCAAACATTTAGTTTGAAAAGCCACATCACCAACCGACAAATGTTCATCAACTAACAGCACTTCTGGATCGGTATGCACCGCCACCGAAAAAGCCAGCCGCATTTTCATCCCCGTACTGTAAGTCCGCATCGGGCTGTCAATAAACTGTTTTAACTCTGCAAATTCCACAATATCGTCAAACCTGCGCGCCACTTCCCGGCTAGTCAAACCGGCCACCACCGCACCCACAAACACGTTTTCTCTGCCCGTTAGATCCGTGTGAAAACCCGCACCCAAATCTAACAAACCGCCAATTCTGCCGTTAACTTTAATAGTTCCTTCCTCAGCGTGACCAATCCCGCCGACAAGTTGCAGCAGCGTTGATTTTCCCGCGCCATTCTTGCCAAGAATTCCCAGCATTTCCCCAGGAGAAACAGTAAAATTTATATTCCGCAGCGCCCAAAAACTCGCCTCCGGCTTCAGCTTCCGCCAACCAGACAAAGCTGCCTCCATAATCGTATAAGGTTTCGCGGTAGAGTAGCGGTTAAAACGCTTACCCAAACCCTTGACAATAATTGCTTCACGCATTTACAATTCCTCCACAAAATGATCGCTTTGCCGTCTAAAAATTCCCAGTCCGATGGGCAAAAGAGCCGCAATAGCCAAGCTCAAAATTAACAAAGCCTGCCAATCTGGCTGCATACCTTTGAGCAGTATGGCGCGGTAAGCTTCAATCAGCGGCACCATTGGATTTAAGTAATAGAAAATCTTAAATTTTTCCGGGACGCTGTTGATGTCGTAGAAAATCGGAGTTAGGTAAAATAGCATCTGCAAAACTACTCCCAAAGTGTGCTGTGTGTCGCGAAAAGTGACATTCAAAGCGGCAAGGGGATAAGCAAAACTAACTGTCAAAAAAAACTGAATAATCATCAGCAGTGGCAACAAAAGTAGCACTGAATTCAGATGGAGTCCATCAATTGCCAGAAAGATAATTAACACCGGCAAAGCTAAGACAAAGTGAATTAGCCCAGTCATTGTCGTGACTACCGGCAAAATTGCCGTGGGGAAATTTGGCTGCCTGATTAGTGCTTTATTAGTGGTAATTAATCCCGTTGATTTAAATAATGCCGTTTGAGACCAGCTCCAAATTAACAAGCCGCTGAAAGCAAAGGAAGAAAATTTGGGAATATTAAGCGGTACGACAGAGCGAAACAAAAAGGAAAATACAGCCAACTGTAACAGCGGACTGATTAAAGTCCAAGCAATCCCCAAGGTCGATCGCTTGTAAAGTAATTTCATATCGCGATCGACCAATACCCGCAGCAAATCAAAGAAATGAGTGATTTGGCGAATGTAAGCTACATTTCCCGCATTTTTCACAGCACACCCCCAGCAACTATCTGAGGTTCTGGCCCGGATACATTCCAGGGCTGAATCTCAACCAAATTCTGGGTCTGCACCAGGGTCAGCTTGTCAGGAATTGGTTCTAAAAAATCAGCTTCAATCAATTTTATTGCCATAATTATTATTGTCAATTTCTATTTTTTTCAACTCTAAATGACTGTTTGCGATTAATTAAAGGCTTACTTAATTACACCTCTATATTCTGTTTTTTCTATAATCTAATTATGTCATTTCTAGGAAGGATTTTCCAGTTTTTTTTTGTCCAATACTGTAAACAACTGTAGATGTTGAAGTAGGGTGTTGTCAACTAAGCTAGGCTCAGAATGAGCAGCACTTTTGGGCATACCGTTAACCGCGATCGCCCGAGCCAGGGGTTCGGCAAAGTCAAGCGCCAGAATCGATCGCAAGTGAGCGCCCCGCAGTGGCTCTACACCGAATTTGGGAGTGACGTGACCGATCGACTGTTCACCGTAACGGAGGTAAATGCCATCGGGTTTTTTCTCGTCAATGATTCGTTCTGCGGCTTCCCAACCTTCCTGCAAATCGATTTCAATTTCATGTCTGCCCAAATCGCCGCTAGCCGTTCCTTCTTGCATAAAACTAGAAAGAGCCGATCGACTTTTCAACTCATCAATGACACCCCGCAAATACCAATAACCGCGCAATTTTGACCGCAACCACCGCCAACTTCCCCGCATCCGCAAGCTTTCGAGTAAATCAAGAGATTTCCTCAGTCCCAGGGCCAGCCAATCCACAGCAGCCGGCCAGAAAAACGTGACAGCCACCACAATTTTATCTACCAGCGAGTCAGCAGTTTCGTAGGCTGCTACCGGCAGTATCGGTCTAAGTTCCGGGTGTCGGCGGCCGATAGAAACATCCGATCGCCCTTCCTGACGAGCACGGCCAAAAGAGCGATCGAGATTATTAGTTTCATGTTCGTAATGATAGCCAACAGCATCCCCCGCTACAGCAAAAGGTACATCAGCTTTCAGCAAACGCACCCCAAACTCGTAATCTTCCCCGCCGCAGTCCCCGAAAGCCGAATCGAAGCCATCGAGACGAGCAAACATTTCTGCATCCAAAGAAAGGTTGCCGCTGAGCAAATCTTGATAAGTAAATCGGTGAGTCGGCTGGCTCATCTGATAAAACTTGTCTTCCCACCAAGCCCGCACTTCTACGCCAAAAAATCTAGTTTCTCCCTGCAACTTTGGCGGATAAGGGCCCATGACAGCACAGCCCGGACGCTCTCGGTGAACCCGCGCGTGGCTTTCCACCAAAGGCGGCATTGCTTCGATATCGTCATCCAGAAACAGCAGCAATTGCCCGGTAGCCGAAGCTGCTCCCGTATTGCGGGCGATGGCAGCACTCCGGCAATTTACCTCGATCGCCTGCACTTTAAACGGAGCTTTGTAGTCTTGCAGCATTGCCAAAGTATCGTCAATGCAGCTATCTGCGACTACAATAACTTCCATGAGGTCGATCGGATAAGTCTGCGAGTGCAAAGCATCAAGAGCTCGCTGCAGCGAAGAACATCGATTGTGACTGGGAATAATTACGCTAACTGTGGGATTTTCTCTATTCATATTGGGCATTGGGAATTGGGAATTGGGCATTGGGAATTGGGAATTGGGCATTGGGCATTGGGCATTGGTTATTAAAAACATTCCTGGACGCATAAATACCTTGGTTCCCACGCATTCAGCACCAAAAAAACAACTAATGACCGATCGCAAATAACCAACTACTAACTACTAACTAATGACTACTAACTACTAACTAATGACTACTGACAACTAACAACTGACAACTAACAACTGACAACTGACAACCAACAACTGACTACTGACTAATGACTACTGACTAATGACTGCTGACTACTGACTTCTTCCCTTTAACTTCCTGCAACCACTTGCGAGAAGCAAAATAAGCCATCGGCCCACTGACACAGCCCCGCAGTTGAGCCAACAGCAAATCGCTCGGAATCGCATCCGGCTGCTTCCGCAAAGAAGCAAATAATTCAGGAATTTGCTTGGAATACAGCCATCCCAAAGCTAACCGAGGCACACTGAATTCTCTGTTGATTACAAACATCCGCGTCCAGAAAGCATAGACTCCGATGCCGTAGCCTTGGAGCGTTTTTTGCAATTCTTCCCAGGTGCGGCGGTGGCGGTGCCAGCTCAAAGCTCTCGGATCGTAGACGATGCGGTAGCCCGCGCGCAAAATGCGCGCAAAGAGTTCACAGTCTTCGCCGCCGACAGTGGGCGTTCCCGCCCCCAAAGCTTCGTCAAACAATCCAATAAAGTCGATCGAACTTTTACGCAAAGCCATGCTCGCCGAAACCCCCACAAGATAGACAACCAGAGGGTTGCAGTGCGCCCCGTCAAAAAATTGGCGCTCGAAGCCCCGCCCGTGGGGGCTGTAGCGCTCGAACCATTCTTGCGCTTCGGTTTCCAGTTCCAAGGGCATCACCAGCCCCGTGACGCACATCACTCGCGGATCGCTGAAATTTCGCAAGAGCGATCGCAGCCAGTTCGGATCGGGCACTGCATCGTCATCTGTAAACGCTACGAATTCGTGTTTAGCTTCGCGTAAAGCTCGGTTGCGGGCAGCGCTGGAACCCGGTAGGTCTTCGCGCACATAGCGCACTTTTGGGTATTTTTTGATTAGTTCCTCGGTAGCGTCCGTGGCGGGACAGTTGTCAATTACCAAGTATTCCTGACCGTCGTCTGGGATCTGCATCAGCGCGTCCAGACAGCGCCGCAAATCTTCCGGGCGATCGCGCGTGCAAACTGCTACTGTGGCGATCGGCATTGGCTGCACGGGCCCGCGTTCGTCCCATGCGAGGGCATCGTAGAGCCAATTTTTCCAAAGGTTCTCGCCCGCTGCATTCATCAGTGTTTCCCGCAATTGATCTCCCTCAATGCGACCTCCGACTACCGAAAGTAGAGCTTGACCGATCGGTTTTCCGTCCAGTCGAATTAAAACTAAGGCTTTGCTGTAACGCTCCTCAACCGTAATTTCTGGCGGGAGTTTGGAGATTTCCAGGTCGAGAATAGCTGTTGCCATGAGTTATGCCATTTTAGATGTTAGATGTTAGATTTTAGATTGCGAAAAACTCATAGATACTCCGTATTTTACCGGATGTATTTTAGCCAAAATTGTTTTAGGGATAGCAACTTATCAATGCCATACTTGCCGATCGCCGATCGCGAATCAAACATAAAGCCTCTTTTTTTTATGGCTGTTATTTATTCTTACTTTCTATGACCGGCTGATGTCAAGTTTTTTTCCTACAGAATATTTGTCGCCGACAGCGATTGCTCGTCGGGTGCATCTCTCTTTTGCATTTGTAGTGCGAGCGTCCCCGCTCGCGAGGTGTATAATCATCGCGAGCGGGGACGCTCGCACTGTAAAAAAAATCTTTTTTGCGAAAATGAGATGCTCCCTTGCTCGTCGGGCATTATCTCAATTGCGAGTGTCATTGGCGGCCAGGGCTACCAAATTTTGCGATTAATGCCAAATCAAAAAAACCCGATTTTGCGATCAAACCGGGTTTGTGCGATCGCTCCTGATTTCAGCTTGAATTGCGATCGGGTACTATTCAAGGGCAACATACCAAACAATTAAACACTCTCGCAATTCAAACTTTCGCGAGTAGTAGTTCTAGTATAAGAATTCCAACTATCCAACTCCTCCGAACTCCGGTGAGAAAGCATCGCCTTCGCCGCCTCGCCAAGTCCCCGAACCCCAGTAAAATCCGCACCTTCAATGCTAGTAACGTGATCGAAACTAGCACCAGTCAAATCAGCCGCTCGAAAATCAACTCCCTGCAATTCCGCACCATTTAACCGCGCATCCCGCAAGCAAGCACCTGTCAGAAAAGCCCTCCGCAAATTAGCACCGCTCAAACCCACACCTTGCAGATTAGCACCAGTCAAATCAGCCCCGCTCAAGTAAGCGCCCAGCAAATTAGCACCGCTCAAATCGACAAACCGCAAATTAGCCGTATTCAAAAAAGCCCCGCTCAACAGAGCTCCCGGCCCCACAGCCCCGCAACTTTTGTATCTAAAATCCGACGGCCAAACTGTCAGCGAGTCGTAGAGAGCAACTTGCAATTTCGCTCCGTTCAAATCTGCCTCATTCAGATTAGCATTCCGCAAATCTGCCCTGCACAAACAACTGTTTTGCAAAGCAGCAGACTTCAAAATCGCACCTTGCAAATTAGCGCCCCGCAAATCAGCCTCAACCAGATTAGCACCGCTCAAATTAGCACCGCTGAGGTTAGCGCCAATTAAACTAGCACCGCTGAGGTTTGCACCGCTGAGGTTTGCACCGCTCAAATCGCGATCGTACAATTCAACCCCGCTCAAATCAGCATCCGGGAACTCAGCCCCCGCCAAACTTTGCCCCGACTTCAAAGCCCGTAAAAACTCTGAATCGGAATTTGTGCGATCGATCTTTAAATTAACCATTTCTTTAAAAAAAATACCTCAATTCAAATTATCATACCTTGACCGGAACTACTCTGGGCATCCCTTACTAAACTTTACAATCAAAATTTATAAAATTTAGTAAAATCTAGAAAACCGAATTAGGAAAAAATCAGCCGAGGTCACAAACGCTATGAAAATCAAACCGCCAATGACAATGATGGACTTCTTTCGCAAAAGCGAAGGAACCTGGTTTTCGCAGCGTTCAGTCCATCACTTCGATGCCGCCGCAGACGAGTCAGGCGAATCAAATCTCATCATTCAAGTCATGGAAAAAGACCACCCCAAAATCCAAGAACTTTGCGACAAACAAGGGGTTAATCCAGCACTAGCCGTCGGCGGAGCTACATTCATGTGGCAGACAACCCTCGACGCCCAAGACAAAGAACCAAACCCAAATTACGCAGCAATTCTAGTAGATATTCCCGAGCCAAACAATCCGCAATCTGGAAAATTCCTCCGCAACCAAGGCTATGTAGAAGGAATACCAGTTATCGGGAGATACAATTTTGCTGCCGATGGAGTATTGACAATCGACACTGAATATGAAAAAAATCAAGGTCAGGAACGCTGCTGGTTTATCACCGACGATTTCCGCGTGCGCGTCAGCACAGTGCGGATGATGAACGGAGTAAACCTAATGACTTACAGTTCCGAACGCCGCTGCGTCGCACCAGAAGTTTTGCAGCAAATAATTCAACAGCAAAAAGTCATCAGTCCTTAGAAAGAAAGAATACAAAATCCGGCTTAAATACCCCCTGTATTTCTTAGTCCGCCTCTGCTCGGACGAGAGCTTGTGCAGTAGCGAGTTCAAGCTCCGAATCATCAAGGGGGTAACTCTTTTTCCTAACAGCGTTCATCAAACCTAGTATAAAAACTACCGTATTTAATCCAGTATTGTTTGAGCTCGTACTCAGGAGCGTGCAAACTCGCCTTAGCTTGATACAAAATAACTTTTCGGTGATTGCCAATCCAAACCTTATTAATTGGATGAACGCAAATAAAAGTGCCGCCCAAACTCTCAATGCACTCCCCAAAGCTCTCAATTGTAGGATATTCTAACGTTTCAAATATCAGAAAATTTCCCGAACAAATCAAGTGCCGGCTCCGAATCCAGCACTCCATTTTTTTTCTAGCTAATGGCGGCAACATAATATATTAAACATTCTGTTGTTTTCACAGTTGTTTTCACTGTTTTTCTCACATTACTAATGTGACCACAGGCAATTCGTTAGCAAAACTTTCGACTTTTTCAAACAGCAAAGGCCCCTCAGTCGAACCCCAAACCTGCTCGCGAGTATTAACATCCATCCCTCGGTCTAAACTTACCCAAGTATGCTCTGTCAATTCCACATCGCTGACTAAATAAGTCTCGCACCCCTTGCGATTAATCAAACACTTGTCCCCGGGCTCCACACTTCCTCGAAACATTTCGCCATCTCTCTTAAATACCATCGAACAGTTATAGCGCCGTTCAATACAATCCGGCTTAATAGTCATGAGAATATCTAATTCTCGCCCTGCACCCGCATACAGCATACCATCTTTTAGGCCGTAATTCTCTACATAAATTTGACCTTCTTGTTCGACGAGTCGGTGAATTCCTTGACGGTAAGGATTCCACACATCGTAGTCATAAACCTGTTCGGAATAAAAACCGATTCCGCCAAAAAACTCAAAGGGTAAAGGCCGAAACAATACCCGAATGTGAGCGTAACTTTGCGGATTGGCACTTGCCTGCTTTTGGTTGCTAAAATGCCCTGCCATCAAGCTAGCTAGGGCGATAAGTTCGCTTGTCATTGGGTAATTGGTAATTGGTAATTGGTAATATCAAATACGGTAACATCGGAATTATATTATAGCGCTCGCGTCCCGCTCGCGCTGCACTCCGAAAAATATTATTCCGATGCACGCGGAAACGATATAATTGGTAATTGGTAATTGGTAATTGCCAGCATTTTTTCATGAGCAGTTTCTCATCTATCTAATGACTGATGACTGATGACTGATGATTAATTAGCCGACAAACAGCGGATTTCTGATGAAAAAGAAGCCGTGGTAACACCTGCACCGTCGCCTGTTTTGATCAGCGAAACGCGGAAGCGCAGATTGGGAGTGCCGAACCAAATTCGCTCTTCAGCCGCGGCCCGATCGTACTCTGTGATTAAAATAAAAGTTCCGTCCTCTGTCAACTGGTAGCGACCAACAGCAGGCACTGTCTCAGCATACCCGCGATCGCGCAGCAATTTGCCCTCAGACGGATTTTCCGCATTTGGCACCGGTACGAGCACGCAACTGCCTGAGAGCACCTCTTTCTCGTCCCAATCCGACTCCCCCTCCCAACTCATCCGAAAAGGATGAGCCACCGCCACAGGATCGATATTGTAAGATTGACAAAGCTCAACTACTTCTGGATCGTCCGCATTCAGCGCTACAATTTCAATTCTAGAACGAACTTCCTCAAAGTGACTGAATGCTAAATGGTGAGCGCTTCGTTGCGATCGCCATTTGCCAATTGAACGCTCGATAAATTCACTCAAGTTCATTTTATATTGAAGACAAAAAGAATAAGGAATAGGGAAAGAAATTGGGCAAATAATTAAAAATTACCATCAAAAATGCCATTTTTAAGTTGGAATTTTTAACGCAGATACACGGATTAAATACTGACTTTACAATATTTAATCCGCGTATCATTGCATATCCGTGCCGTACTGTCAACTGTTATTTGTACTTAGTCGATGACCGATGACCAATAACTGATGACCAATTACCAATCTAAGCAACCTCAGTAATGCTGAGGATTTTGCCCCCGCTTTTATTGATATACTGAATGTTCTGAGATAGCTGGCTGTAACCCACTTCATAAGTTACATTGCTCACCTTGATCCGCGCACCCGTGCCCTTGACAGCAGAGATCCGAAAACGCTTGCCAGTATTGCTGTAAGCACCGGAAGCGCTAGCAGGAGCTTTGATTTTAGTCCCGAGATTAGAGGCTACATCAGCAATCAATTTTGCCTTATTACCAGCATCGCTAGTAGCATCGCCGCGGTACAAAGCAAACATCCGATTGAAACCAACATTTTTGGTACCAACTTGGCTGCTAGTGCTGCGGGGATAAGGAACAGTATTTTCGCCGAAGTTGGTATTGTACTCGTTGCTATCGAGATAAGAGTCAATTTCAGCGTCGTATCCTTGCTCGTTATAAGTGATAACGTGTGCTGAAATTTCCGCTTGATCTGCCGGTGCGCGACCCAAGAAATGCTTGGAATTGAGTTCGATAAACCGATAGGGGGAGCTAGACTCAAAAAAGAGCGATCGGTACAGATCCGATTTTGCTACCAAATTTACAAAACCCTTAACGCTGATATCGCCATTACGCAATAGCGATTCGGCACTCGTCAGTCGATCGCACTCCATCAAGTGTGCATTGCCCAAGACCTGTTTGTAAACAGCCCGAATCACTGTTTGCAAATCATCTTCTGTAGCATTCGGTCGCAGTTCCACAGGTGTCGATTCCACAGCCCATAAAGACATTTGATTTCCTCCTAATTTTCAATCAATTTTGTAGTTAGTAATTGGTAACTGGTAACTGGTAATTGGTAACTGGCAATTAGAATTTCAGAATTCAGAATTCACTTTTCTTCATCCTTTTTCTTTACCCATTTACCCTTACCGATTCCCATTACCAATTACTAAGGATCAATTACCCAATTTCGGTGATGCTGACGATTCTGCCGCTCGTCCGATTAATCCGCTGAATTTGCGGCGTCATTCTGTTTCCAGGAACAATATACTCGACTGTGCTGCGGCGGCGGGGCCCGTTGTAAGCTGCACCTTGCACCACAATCTTGAACATCTTTTCAGTCGCGTCGGCATAACCGCCAGCACGGCCTCCAGACAGCGGGGGCACAATCTTGCTGGTGCTGTTAGTTGCCACAGCATAAGCTAGCTGAGAGTCCTTACTTTTGTCAGTTTCCGCAGGGCCGCGGAACAGAGCAAAAATCCGGTTGTAGCCGACTTGTTTTTGACCGACTTGACTCACAGCGGCGCGGTAGAAAGGTACGGTATTTTCGCCGAAGTTTTCTTGATACTCTTTGCTGTCAAGATAAGAGTCAATTTCCGCTTCGTAACCGTGCTCGTTGTAGAGGCGAACGTGCTCAGAAATCTCCGCTTGATCTTGAGGCGCTCGACCTAACAAATGTTTGAAATTGAGTTCGACAAATCGGTAAGGAGAAGCTGTTTCAAAAAAACGGGCGCGGTAGATATCAGATTTGGCGATCGCCCGCACGAAGTCGCGCACGGAAATGCTACGATCGCACAACTGAGATTCTGCACTCGTCAAACGCTCGCTCTCCATCACGTGAGCGTTGCCCAAAACCTGCCGGTAGGCAGCTCGGATCGCGATTTGGGTCTCTTCCAAACCGCTAGTCGGCCACAGTTCAACTGGCGCTCCCGAAAAAGCATCTATTCCGAATTTTACTGCTGGTGCTGTACTGACCATTTTTACTTTCTCCCCATTCTTATTCCGTGGATAAAAACCTTTGAAAATCAGCTTTTCTACTGAGTTGAATTCCTCTAGTAGATTCCATCAGCAATAAATGTAGGGTGCGCACCGCGCACCTTACCCAGTCTTCGGGTACGCAATGCCCACCTTACCCAGCCCTGTAGGGTTTACACTGCACACCTTACCCAGACATTTTGCTGTTACCTAGCTCACGGGTGTGATGCTAGCAATCACGCCGCCCATTTGGTGAATCCGCTGGTACTCTTGCGATAATTTGTCAAAAGGTACCAGATAGACTTGGTTGCTGCGACGGAATTTAGAGACGCGGTTGACCACATTCGATCGATAAGCCGTAACTTCGATCCGGTAGACCTTGCCTTCCTCGCCAGCACCTGCTCCGTGACGAGTCCGAGCGCCGCTGGGCGAGTCTTGGAACGACCAGCCGTCCGAGCCGCCCGAAGGAGCGATCACGGCCAGAGGTGTTTCCTGAATTACGTGCTTGTACAGTTTGGGGCTCTTGCCGGCCAAACTGCCTTTCAAGTCGCTGCTGGAAGCACCGCGCAGCAGTTGGAACAGATAGGTAAACCCAACCATGTTCTTACCCGTCAGGGTTTTGTAGCCGCGGTAATACGGCACAATGTCTTCCCCGTAAGCGTTCTGATACTCGTCGCTGTCGATGTAGGAATCGATATCAGCCTCGAAGCCGCTTGTATCGAGGATGCCACTGTGATACTTTGTTTCGTCGTAGCCATCAGGGGCCCTGCCTAGCAGGTGCTTGAAAGTCAGCTCGGTATAGCGGTAGCGCGGGCAAGTGTCAAAAAACCGGGAGCGGTAAAGCTCCGATTTTGCCACTTGGCGCACGAACTCGCGGACGCTAATTTCGCCGCGTTTTAGCTGCGATTCGGGAACGATAAGCCGTTCGCTTTCCATCACGTAAGCATTGCCCAAAACTTGTCGGTACACTGCTTGAATTACGGCTGCGGCTTCCTCATCCGAGCGTCCGGGCCACAACTGAACGGGGTCTGTGTCTTCAAATAGGGCAACGCCCAATTGAGATGCAGGTCCAAAAGCCATTTAAAGTCTCTCCTGGATAGCCACAAGGTTTGCTGAGAAGAATGTATCAAACTTTTACAAAGAGACCTATCGAACTCATAAAGTGGCTATCTGCCCTGACAGCAGCAGCTAGCCCCCACGATTCCGGTTCTTCAAGTTTTGATTATTGGACTATACACCGCCCTCAAAACCCGAGAGATGAAGATTTGTAAAGTTTTGTCAACATCTTTGGGCTGCTGAATTAAAATCTTCTCATAAAAAAGACTAGCTTTTAGCAGGCGCAAATTGTGAAAAAAGGTTTAAAACTCAGAATATGAGATCGAGTTCGCTACTTTTACAAGGTGCAATAAAATGTAACTTTTGATGCCAGAACCCGTAGCATTAAATTTGTCGAAAGCCGAATGCCCAAGGGCTGATGACTTCGGAAAATCGCTTTCCCGGCGTTGCATCAAATCTTAAGTGCAATTACTTTCCTTGCACCAGAGCCGGAGCCTGCGAGCAAACATTTAACTCCAGGGCTGACGCACCATAACTTTGATAAACCGGATTTTTTTTACCGGGAGCGAGGGCGGTAACAAAGTCTTTTCGTCCATCTTTCCCCGGTTTCTGCGTCCGGGACTCAACTCGATCGAATGAATGCAGTCGCAACCGATGTTTAAATGTGGCGATACTGCAAGTTGCGTGCAAAGCAAAGCAGGGAGCTAACCGCAGTGATGGATCTCGATTGTTTACCTTACGGCGCAGGCCACGCCCAAGAAGGGGTCTGTCTCCTAGTGCGAATGGGGCCGCACCGCATTTTACTCGACTGCGGTTTAGAGGATGTCACACCCCTGTCAGCGACACTAAATCGATCGCTGCCAGCCGATTTCGTGGTTTGTACCCACGCCCACTCCGACCACGCCAGAGGTTTGCTAGCACTCCACCAGTCTTTCCCCCACTTGCCAATTTACGCCAGCGAAGTGACAGCGCGACTGCTACCGCTCAACTGGCCGGGACGGTCTCAGCAGCCAGAGTCTCGGTTCTGTCAGCCACTGCCCTGGCAGTCGCCGATCGAATTGCGCCCGGGACTCAGCGTGCAATTGTTCCCATCGGGCCATTTGCCGGGAGCGGCGACTGTGCTGCTGACTTATGCCTCCCCCCAACGCACCTACACCCTGGTTTACACCGGCGACTTTTTTCTGTCCAATTCTCGTTTGGTGGAAGGTTTGCCGCTGGGAGAACTCCGAGGCATGAAGCCGGACGTGCTAATTTTGGAAGGCAGTTACGGCACGGCGCGCCACCCTCACCGCCGACAACTGGAAAATCAGTTAGCCGATCGCATCCACCGCGCCATCGCCGAGGGGTACTCGGTACTGCTGCCCTCCCCAGCCCTCGGTTTGGGTCAAGAACTGCTGATGCTGCTCCGCAGTCACCACTACTTCACCGGCCGCGACTTGGATATTTGGGTGGACGGCACTGTCGCCGACGGGTGCGACGCTTATCTGGAACTGCTGCCCCACTTTCCCACCGCCGTCCAAAATTTTGCTCTGCACCAACCTTTGTTTTGGGACGAAAGGGTGAAACCCCGCGTCCGCCGGCTGTCTGCCGAACAGCGCCCCGGATTGGGCTCCACGCCCTGTATTGTGATTACAGACAAGTTTGCTGATTTGGCTTTGTACGTTGCCGATCGCACAAATCCTTGGATTTTGCTCGCACCTCAAAAACCCGGATATCCCGTCAGGGACTGGCTGAGCAACTGGTCCGAATCAGGAGTCAGAAGTGTCGAAACTTATCTGCTAGCCGAACACTGCGACGGCCCGGGAACTACCCAGCTCATCCACAATTTGCGCCCGCAGCACGTAATTTTGATCCACGGTTCTCCTGCATATTTGGCTGACTTGGCTAACTTGGACGAGCTGCGAAACCGCTACCAGTTGCACACTCCGGCCGCCGGAACACTTGTCGAACTGCCGATCGGGGAAATGTTTTTGCAGCCGGCTATTGCAGAAACTAACTATGAGGGAGAACTCAGCGAATTGGGGACAGAGGTAGCAATTAGCTTGCCGAGTCCCATTACAGCCGATCCTCGGTGGGCTAATTTTGCCGATACCGGTTTGGTAGAAGCGCGCTGGCAAGGCGAAGAACTGGTACTGCGCGGTATCTCCCAGCGGGAACTGCTTTTTCAAGGCAGTGCCGTTCATGCCCACCTCGAATGCTGCGGCAATTGCCAACACTACCGCGGCCAGCGCTGTTGGAACCAGTCCAGTGCTTTGTTTGGCTTTAAAGTTACCCCCGACGGTTTCTGTCCGGTGTTTGAAGCGATACCGGAGTCCGAACTTTTCCTAGATGGGGAAATAGACGGCGAGTAAGCTGTCGGGCACCTCGAAACCAGCCAGCAGGCAAAGAAAACAAAAGAACAGTCCTGGACGCACCCAGCCAAAAACCCGGTTTAAGTAGCAGTAAGCTGTAGCTTATTGAATTTGTAAACTACTGGCTAGTTAAGCTCTTGTGGGGCGGGCAGAAGAGCCCGCCAGAAAGCTTAAATTTAAATACAAAATAGCTTATACAATTAAAGATTAAAAATTAAAGATTAAAGATTTGAAGAATTGGAAATGACTGATTCCATAAAGGTTTGGAGTTAGCCTACAGTTGCATTCTTTTTTAGAACGGGTACGATCTGGCCAGAAGATTTTTGGCCTAAACCGGGTTTTTTGCATAATTTCTGCACAAAAAAGGGAGAAAAGTCATTTTCTTTTCCCCCAATCCTTCATTGTGCCTCAAGCGCTAGGTCAAAACTATTCCAAATTCGAGTCCGGGTAGTGATTGCGAATTTGTTCGGCTTCGGGACAATCGTCAGAAACTAGGGGTTCGCAGTTAGTTCTCGATACCGAAGCCAACTTCTGGGACACAGCTCCAATACTTTCGAGACGCACCATTTCTTCCCAGGAACTAATTTCGTCTTCTTCGTCGGTTTCGTAGCGCAGCGTGACTAGATCCCCTTCAATATCTAGGATACGAGCGCGCTCTATCCAACGTTGCTGATCTCGAAGAAAAATAGAAACCTCACGACCATCACAACAGAGTTGATAGATTTTGCGCTGTAGCATTTGTCAGTTCTCCTGCGCAGTGTAACTTGCTTAAATATGGCCTGTTTACCGTAACGTACTTTGGGTTTTACATCGGAAGGCACAGCCGTATGGACTGGCCAGTTTCACGTTTTCCGAAACTTTGGTACCTGTGGGAGTTACCAAATTTGATTTTACCACCAAATCTATCTAGTACGCCATTTATCCAATTACAGGTTGTGCAGCCAGTGGCATCCCTCGCGGGAGGCATTTGCCAGCACAGATCGGAGTATTAGGAGTTGACTCCCGCGATCGCTCAAACAGCGATAATAAAAACAGACTCTGCCTCAGAAATCTCGCTCTCTTTTGCCTCAAGTCGCCAAGAACACTCTAATTTCGACTTTTGTTCGATCGCCCGCTAACGCCTCTTTCCTCAATCTTAAATCTCAAATGTCAAAGCGAAAGCTCCAAAGCGACACTCAAACAGCGACAATAAAAACAGACTCTGCCTCAGAAATCTCGCTCTTTTCTACCTCAACTCCCCCAGAAACCTTTTGTTTCGACTTTTGTTCTGGTTCTGAGTACCCTCTGTCAATCTAAAATCTAAAATCTAAAATCTAAAATCTAAAATCTATTGACCAGAGTGTGATAAAAATCACTGACAGTAGACAGCCGCTAAATGTAGAAAATGGTGGCAACCAACAACTAGCTTCAAAACGGGCAGCGGAACCTGTGGCGGTTAAGCTAAAAGAATTGCGGTTCCGTTCAAAACAAATAGGAGTCATCGCTCGTGCGTATTAAGGAGGCTAATTGATGGTGTACGCAGAAAATTGGTCGCAGCCGTCTATCTTCGAGCTAGCGCGGGAGGGCAACTTTCAAGCCCTGAATTACTGGATTGACAGCTTGCTGCGACCCGAAGGGATTTATGCCCGCGTCGAACAGGCTCAAGCCGGCTGCGTCCAAATCCTCGTAGAATTCCAGCGCGAATTTGCGCCAGATACTACATTACTGGGGAGCACTCTCCGCGAAGGCTTAGTCAAATTTATTTGCCACCAACTCTGGAGACTCAACTCGCCAGCAGTAGAAGGGGTGCGAATTCACGCGCGCTTAGCTGGGGAACCAGAGATTCTCTGGAAACAGTCAGTGCGAATTGTCACTCCGGCAAACCGCCGGCAGCGGCGTTATCGTTCCCTACTGGTCGTTGATTGGGTTAAATTTAAAACGTATCGTTCTCTGCTGCTAGTGGGTTCGGCACTTGCATCATTTGTTTTAGGGTTTTGGGTGAGCTACCACGAGGCTCTAGCCATGCGGTTAGTATCCCCAGTCTCCCCGTACCAGCAAGCAGGGATAATTTCGGGGCCGCCCCCAAAACGTCCCGATGCGGTGCAAGCGGCCTTAGAATTAGTACCCGTAATGCAGCAAAAGCAGGTTGCCAATCCCTACGACCCAACCGTAACGCTGATGTTCGGAGGAAATGTGAATCTATCGGATGCGCTCGCATCATCTACTGGCAACGATTACCATTGGGCTTTCGCCAATATGGACGAGTATCGGCAAGCGGATGTGGCGATGGTTAACCTAGAAAACCCTCTGACTCGCTCTACCTTGGGTTCTGGCAAAAAACAATTAAATTTTAAAGCCGATCCAGAATCGGTGAAAGTATTAACAGCAGGAGGAGTGGATATTGTCAATCTGGCAAATAACCACGCTATGGATTACGAGGAACCGGGGCTGGTGGAGACTATAAATACTCTAAATAATGCTGGGATTCAGCATCTGGGAGCCGGCAGAAATATTAAAGAAGCGAGGCGTCCAGATATTATTGAGGTTAAGGGTCAACGGATCGCGTACCTCGGTTATTACGATGCCGACCTTCACGCCGCCGACCAAGGAAAAGCGGGTACTAACCCCCGCCGCAACAATCGCGTGGCAGAGGATATTCGAGCTCTCAGGGGTCAGGTAGACTGGATTATTGTTAATTACCACTGGGGAGTCGAATTGGCAGATTATCCGGGGGATTGGCAAATAGATTTGGCTCGGTTCACGATCGACCAAGGAGCTGATTTGGTAGTGGGACACCACCCCCACGTCCTGCAAGGTGCAGAAATTTACAAGGGCCGCCCGATTGTTTACTCGCTGGGTAATTTTATATTCGGCGGGAATGCTCGCAGCGATTACGATACCGCAGTCCTGAAAGTATCGCTCAAAGACAGGAATATGAAAGTAGAATTTTTGCCCGTGGAGGTGAAAAAGTTTCAGCCGAAGGTGGTAACAGGAGACGCGGGATCGCGCATCCTCAAACACGTCGAGCAAATCTCTAGTATTTTCGATCGGCCGATGCGATCTTCTGTAGTTCTCGATGCCCCAATCAACCCCGGAGTGGCACCAAAAACTCCAAATTCGACCTTGCCCCCAGCAGTAAAGAGCGGCACCTACGAGCCCGGGCCGGGTTCCCCAGTCCCCCTGACGGGTGAAAGCAATATGCCAGGAACCGGACAACCCAAACCCAGTCCGATTTTGCCTGCTTTGCCGACTGCCCCCAAACAGCCGGATAACTCCTCATTTTTCCAGAACGGCGCTGGGCCTGCAATTGAGTCAAGCCCGCCTCCGAGCCAAGATTTGCCGCCGCGCATCTACCGCACTCCATCTCAAAATCCCAGCCGGGAAGCAGAGCCGTTTACCAAAGAGCCATTCATCAAAGAACCGTTTATTTCGCCCCCATCTCCCAGTCAAGGAGCGGTGCCGAGTCCCCAAAGCTATGTTCCCCCGACTCGGGATCTATCTTTCAAAGTCGCTGTCAAAGAGCAGCCGACCTCGGCGATAGTTCCAGGCACAAGCAACACTCGCTCCGGGCCGCGGATCGCCCTGCCTCCTATAGCTGCGAGCATTGGTTAGCCGGTGGGGGTCGGAGCGAGGATGGAGGGGGAGGAAAGGGTCGGTAATGGGTGAACAGCAACATACCAGCGACCAATTATTAACGACCGATTTACTGACAACCAATGATCGATGACCTACTACCGATGACAAATGTGTTTGCGATCGCGCTGAAGCAAAAGCAGTACAAAACCTATATCCTCTCCGACGAAACCGCTAACTCCTGTCTAGAAGTTGTGCCGGAACGGGGCGGTATTGCCACTAGCTGGCTGGTTGAAGGCAAAGAAATCTTCTACTTGGACGCGGAACGGTTCGCCAATCCCGATCTGACTGTACGCGGCGGGATTCCCATCTTGTTTCCCATCTGCAGCAATCTCCCCGACAATACTTACATCCACAAGGGAATGCAGCGAAAGCTCAAACAGCACGGCTTTGCTCGCGACTTGCCTTGGACGATAGGCGAACAAGTTACCGAGGGTTGCGCGGCTCTTACCCTGATTCTCGACAGCAGCGACAAGACGCTGGCTGTTTATCCCTTTGATTTCCAACTAGCCTTCACTTATCAGATTAAAGGCAATTCTTTGGAAATTTTTCAGCGATACACCAATCGGTCTGCCGAACCCATGCCGTTTTCTAGTGGTTTGCACCCCTACTTTTTGGCGGCGGACAAATCTCAGCTCCGCTTTGAGATTCCGGGGATGCAGTACAGAGATCAGAACACCCACTCCAAGGGTTATTTCACGGGGGTTTTTGACCAGACGCTGGATGAAATTGATATTTCCTTTGATGAGCTCACTGGTCTGGCGGCTACTGTCACTGACGCGACCCAGGGCTTGCGGCTCACCCTCAGTTACAACTCCAGCTATGGGAAGTTAGTGTTCTGGACGCTCAAAGGCAAGGATTTTTACTGTTTGGAACCTTGGACTGCTCCTCGAAATGCGCTCAACACTGGCGAACACTTGATTTATTTGCAGCCGGGAGCGACTTGCGAGATGCTGGTTCGCATGACTGCAACTTTTTTTTGAAAAAGACTTGCTATTTCAATTGATGGGTGCTACTATTAGAAATTGTGTGCGGAAACAATGTTTTAGCGGGTCGCTAGCTCAGCGGTAGAGCATTCGGCTTTTAACCGATTGGTCTCGGGTTCAAATCCCGGGCGACCCATTTTTCAAGGCAGAATCTAAAAAGTAGAAGGCAGAATTAATTCTAGCTTTCACAAACAATTCAGGACAGCCCCAGGGGATTGCCCTGAATTGTTTGTTTGGGAATGTGGATTTTTTGAGGCTAAATTGAAATCTGGAAACATAATGCGCGATCGGCTACAAATTGTCTTAAGATTGTCGTAAGAATTGAACTTGTCCAAAATCCACTGTTTAGAAACCACAAATAACTAGGAGGAATATCTATGGCGCTTGTACCTATGCGACTGCTGCTCGACCACGCGGCTGAAAACGGTTACGGCCTACCGGCTTACAACGTCAACAACATGGAGCAAATCCAAGCGATCATGCGCGCTGCTGACGAAACCAACAGCCCCGTGATTCTGCAGGCTTCTCGCGGCGCTCGCTCCTACGCTGGGGAAAATTTCCTGCGCCACCTAATTTTGGCAGCAGTTGAAACCTATCCTCACATCCCCATTTCCATGCACCAAGACCACGGCAATGCCCCCGGCACTTGCTATTCTGCCATGCGCCAAGGTTTCACCAGCGTGATGATGGACGGTTCTCTGGAAGCGGATGCTAAGACTCCCGCTAGCTACGAGTACAACGTTGAAGTTACTCGCGAAGTGGTGAAAGTGGCTCATTCGATCGGCGTTAGCGTTGAAGGCGAACTGGGTTGTTTGGGTTCTCTGGAAACAGGAATGGGCGAAGCAGAAGACGGCCACGGCTTTGAAGGTGCGCTTTCTCACGATCAGTTGCTGACAGATCCCGAACAAGCTGTTGATTTCGTCGAGCAAACCGGCGTTGATGCTCTAGCAGTCGCGATCGGCACTTCTCACGGCGCTTACAAGTTCACTCGCAAGCCGACTGGCGAAATTTTGGCAATCAGCCGCATTGAAGAAATTCACCGCCGCTTGCCGAATACTCACTTGGTGATGCACGGTTCTTCTTCTGTGCCCCAAGAATTGCTGGAAATCATCAACAGCAACGGCGGCAAAATCCGCGAAACCTACGGCGTACCTGTGGAAGAAATCCAAAAGGGCATCAAGTGCGGCGTTCGCAAGATCAATATCGATACTGACAACCGTTTGGCGATTACCGCTGCGGTGCGCGAAGCTTTGTTTGCTAAGCCCGAAGAGTTTGACCCCCGCCACTTCTTGAAGCCGTCGATCAAGTATATGCAGAAGGTTTGTAGCGATCGTTACAACTCTTTCGGCTGCGCCGGTAACGGTACAAAGATTAAGCAAGTGTCTTTGGACGATTTTGCAGCTAAGTATGCTAAGGGCGAATTGAGCTCTTCTGCTAAGAAGACTGTGGCTGTTTAAGAATTTTAAGTAGGGACACAGCATTGCCGTGTCCTGAAGTATAAAGTTTGGATTGCCGGGTAGCTTTGAAGTTGCCCGGTTTTTGTTTTTGGACAGAAACCCATACTTTTGCTTATACTAATTCTCAAAACTCATGCAACAGTATTTGTAGGGTGCGTCGCCACCCTTAAATCTTAAATAATATCCACAATCTTTGAGCGACGCACCTTACACGAGCGGGTGAGCGTAAAAAAAACCACACTCATCATTGTTGCAAGACTTTGGATAATTGGTATAACTTCAAGCGAAAAGTTGATTCATACCGTGAATCAGCAACGCCAGAAATCTTTACGGTTTTCGGTAATGACGGCACGTTTTTCGCTAGTAGCAAAAGCTAAAACATCCGGATCGGGAATTTTCTGATTGGCTCTGCCTGCTTCTTAGACAGTCAAAACATCTTGTCCTAAAGCTCTCAGTAATTCTACAACAGAATAGGGGTATTGCTCATCGGCATAGAGACGTGCCATCGGCTACAAATCCTCGTCCATCACTTCATCGTTTTCCCGAATTTCTGTTTCAATTTCATCGGAAAAAGCTTCAGCATAAACCCAAGCGTTGGCAATATCAGTAGCAGATAGCGATGGATAGCTTGTGAGTAAGTCAGCTTCGCTGTAGCCAATACGGCGAGCTTCTACAAGTCCCCAAACGGTGATGCGAGTTCCAGCTATGCAGGCACTCCCGCCACAGACATCAGGCGTTTTTTCAATACCGCGCCAAGGCGTGATTTTGCCTTGGGATAGGAGTTGAACCACTTGAGCTTTTTCGTCGTCAGAGAGTGCCAGCAGTTGAGGCTCTAATTCTTTCAGCGTCATGACAAACAATGGAATTACTACCAATTATTCTATCCAACCGATCGCCCCATTTACCCGATCGCCCATTGCCACTTCTAGTAATTTGGGTGAACGGCGAGAATGCAAGCAATGGTTGTATCAATTACACCGCCTGGGCGATCGCATATTGCCTCAGTACAGGTGAAATCGTGTAAAAATTTGCTTGTTGTTCAATCAAGCAGCGCCGCGATAGAGATTGCAGCGCATTTAGCAAATCTGAAGCCGGAATTATCTCATTTTCTAGCAATTTTGCCCGGTTGATTGACTGGCTTTCTTTCGCTAACAAGGAGATTATTTGTTTTTCTAGTTCGGATAGGCGATCGAACTGCTGCTGTAAAACATCTTTCAAATCTTCCGGCAACAATATGGTATCATTTGGTAATAACTCTGTCACGCCTCCACCCAAGTCTTGAATCAGATTCGCCACGCTTTTTAACCATAGGGGATTGCCTTGGTAGCGATGAATGAGTGCTTCACTGTTGTCGCTTTCTTCTAACCCATAATCTCTGAGTATTTCTCGTCCGGCTGCGATGTCTAAACCTTTGAGTTGTAAGGTGCGAATAGAAGTATTTTGGCTTTTAACTTGAGTCACTTCTCTCGGCTGTTCCCAACCGATTAACATCAAACAGCTTTGATGGGATAATTTTTCTATTTGTTTGAATAAAGAGCGATATTCTTCGTATTCTGGTTTATACTTTCCTGCCAATTCGCCGCTACAGAAAAGGTGGTGAACGTCATCTAAGACTATTAGACAGCGATAGTTTTGTAAATACTTAATCAGCGGTAAGCGTTTTTGGTTTGTTGGGGATGAATCTTCTTTTTCGGAATGGGAAAAAAGCTGTATTAGGTTAGATTGAAATTTATCGATGGTGGGGAATTCGTCTAGTGTGTACCAAACTGCGTACTCAAACTCGTGTTTGATTTGTTGTACGAGTTGCACTGCTAAGGTGGTTTTGCCGATGCCGCTGATACCGGTGAGGGTGATGAGGTGGCTGTGTTGTTGTAGAATCCAGGTGGTGAGGGTTTGGAGTTCGGGGGTGCGATCGAAGAAATTGCCCAACTCCGGCATTTCGCTTAAATCTTGATGTAGAGTTTTGGTTTGTTGTGGGTTAGATTTTTCGTCATTATGTGAGTTTGATATATCTGGCGGGTATCTAGGTTCTCCACACAGGTTAAAGATACCAATTCCTACAACAACATCTTTTGCAAAGTTTGAAACATTAGAGACTTGAAACCTGTGAATTGCCGATCGAAAATTCTTTTTATTGACATCTTCTCCCAACTCTTCTGAAAGTAATTGCCATAATTCCGAAGCCGCATTCCTAACACGACTTTCAGAACAGTCAAAGTCTTTGGCTACGTGCTTGTATGTCTCGTGTTGTAGAGTTCCTTTCAGTACCGCCTCTTGTAAATCGTCAAGGTGTTGACCCGTTTTCTCGAAGACTATGCGATCGGCGAGGTTTAACATTTCTTTAAGATTCATCGGCTTAAGAGGCTGGGATGATTTTGTGTATTATGGCACAGTTTTAGACTTTTTAGTATATTTTTAGATATTTTAGTATATTTTTAGATTTAAAGAGAGTGAATGTGGGGGGAATTTGGGGGCAAAATAGTACATTTTGCGGACTAGACAAAGCTTTGATTACTACGGAAAATAGGAGAATTATTAAAGTGTAAATTTAGGGGTTAAACCTTAGTCGTTTTATACCTTGTAATCATGCTTTAAATTTACTACTTAAATTTACCACAAAGAGGTATTAACAATGGCTGGCGTAATTTTTGACCCAATTGAAATCACCAAGCTCCTTGTCTTTGGAGAGAGTAAACCGTCATCTGACAACTATAACGAGCATATCAGACTTGAGAGCGAAGAGTATAAAACAGCTAAAACAGATGACGAACGGAATACAATAGCTGCGGCTTATCGAGAAAGAGGTGATAAAAGAGCACCCTCCATTCCCTACGATATGACCGCATACATGAATAGCGAGGACGGGGGTGGCGGGCGCTTCGCATATCCATCGCTGTTTCCTGTTGTGGAAAAATTTTTCAATGCAAATAATATTAAACCTGGTAAATATACTTATGCTCAAATCAGAAATGATTTGGGCATCCCTGACAGTAGTACATCCTCGGGAGTACCGTACAGAGCAGAAGACGATCCTAATATTAACATTACTATCTCGCAGTATGGAACCGCAATCAACAGCCGTGATCATGCTGATCGCTCATACATATTCGGTCAAACCAGTTTTCTACTCAAAACAGAAAACATTATCTTCGAGATAAAAGATGGTAAAAAAACGATCAATGGTATGGAAGTGCGTGCTTATAACGACAATTTCGACTTTGAGTCTGATAATCAATTGGTTGGGGTTCCTAACTGGGCTCTGGACTCCCTGTTGAATCCTTATAAGTTGGCTCGTATTCCAGTTTATATAGAATTTAAGGGGACGGGAAAAACTTATCCGAATGGTTACAGCCAGGAAAATTTTGCAACTGATCAAAGCCGTGAGGGTGACGTTGCATTAGGTAGATTCGGGCTAGTAGGGGGAAATATTTCAGGCGGATTAGCGAAACTCGCTCAACAGGGTATTGAATACATAGCAAATCTTAAAACAGATCCCTTCTTGTTTTACAGACGTGCTTCTGATTCTTTTAAAGTAATATATGGTAGCCCTAAAAATGACCCTAATCTTTCATCATTAGACCCGATAGTAGAATCGAAACCATATCTTATAGTTGGTGGTGCTGGCAACGATCAACTTAGAGGAAGAACTTTCGACGATGAGCTTGATGGAGGTGACGGATTTGACACAGCAGTCTATAAAGGCGCGAAAGATGAATATGACATACAGAAGTTGGCCGATGGCTCCCAACGAATCAGTGACAAGATTCCATCGCGTGACGGCACAGACATCCTTAAGAATATAGAGAAGATAGTCTTTGAGAAGGGGTTAGCACAAGATATCGCCTTCGTCATTGATACCACCGACAGTATGTCTGATGACATTGATGAAGTTAAAGCCCGTGCTAGTGAGATTATCAACATAGTATTGGGAGAGAAAAGTGACTCTCCTGACTCTGTGAGTCCTGACGAGACTAACTCTAATGGCTCTCGAATTGCTGTAGTTGGGTACAACGATCCTGGGACAAATATCTTTCTACCCTTTACGGATCAACCTGACATTGAACAACGGAAAACCGCCGCTCTCAACGCAATCAACAGCATTTCGGTCGGTGGTGGAGATGACTTTCCTGAAGTAGTTAATGCTGGCTTAATCCGCGCTCTGTCTGGTGATGCTGGAGAGTGGCGTGCAGAGGCAGATGTCCGACGAATCATCCTGTTTGGCGATGCACCACCCAAAGACACTGAACTTCGGGCACAGGTACTTGCACTTGCATCTAATGTGGGAAAGTCAGTATCTGCTAGTAGTCTCCCCAGCTCGATGTCAATTGCAGGTGATATTAAGACCAGCAACATTGCAAGCAACCTTGCTGTTACACGCTTCGCTTTACAAACCGATAATCAAGCCAAAATCCCAGTTGAAATTTTCACGATTCTGATTGGCAATGACTCAAGGACTGCGGCTGATTTTCAAAGCCTTGCTACTGCAACGGGTGGTAAAGCTTTAAATGCAGCCGATGCTTCTGAGATTGTTGACGTAATCCTTGAAGCCCTGGGAACATCAGCAGAAAATCAAACAGTCTCGATTACCACACCTACGCAAAATATTATTAATGGTAGTCCCAGTAATGACCGACTACTTGGTTACAGGGGCAATAATATCTTGATCGGATTAGAGGGCAATGACACATTGTATGGTGGCAAAGACAACGATATGGTAGATGGTGGTGTCGGTGACGATCAAGTATGGGGAGATTTAGGTCAAGATGTTCTTATCGGTGGTCCAGGTAATGATACGTTTTTCATTACAGGTAACTCGGCTGTGGGTTTGCCAGAGCAAGCAGATGTCATTACAGACTTCCAGCCGGGAGACACAATAGGCTTAGCGAGTGGCTTGTTACTAAATCAGCTTGTGTTTGAACCAATTACCTTACAGTTAAATGGAGGACTTCCCACTGTTTCTACTGCAATTAGACTTAACAATAATTATTTAGCAATAGTTCAAGGCGTAGAAACAAGTACACTGACTCCAAATGTTTTCATAGGTGTGTGAATCAGTGCTGAAACCATTTAACGATCGAGATTCGCGAAAAAGTAGTAAAAGCTTACAAAATCAGCATGAAATTCTCCACCACCTGCCAAAATTTCCCGTTCGATATCCACTGCTAGTTTAATATAACTGCTAAGAATTGCTAACATTTATTCAAGTTGCTCTTGAGTCGCCCGGTCTTGAATCAGAATTTTTGCCAACTAGAGCGATCGCCAACCAAAACAAAAAAGCGATCGCACTATGGGCAAACATTTCTGCTAAAGTATAGCGCGTACTTGAATCAAACAGCCTACACTTGTGGAAAGAATTCCAAACGAGGCCTTAGTAGTTCGTGGCGGTCGAAATCGCAAGCGAAGATATTAAACGCAGCACGGCAACTCACCCCAGCGGCATCAGGGGAATTTCTGTAGAATGTGGAGTAGGATTGTCTGTCGCAGAGTTAGCAGTGACAATCCCTCATGGACAAGTTGGTGTGACGACAGTTCGTGAGGTGCGATCGTCCGATGGAGATGTCATCCGTACTTCTGGCCGAAGCCCAAATCATGCAACATTAACTGGCTTAACACCAGAACAAGCAAGTCTGCTGCTGACACCAACGATTCCTAATCCATCACAACAATCATCCTGAGTAAAGTAAAAATATGAAATATCCCAGAATCTTTGCAGATTTTCATAATGCGGATGAGCAGGGTCGCCTTCGCCTAAATTGCGTTGGTACGATTGAAGATTTGAGTCGCCAAAATATTAAGTTGGAAGATGGTCAATTGCTAGAGTTGTATAGCGAAGAGTTAGAAGTCGATGGCGTAGTGCAATATTCAGAAGAGGAAAGTCTTTGGGTTGCAATAATTGATTGGAAGCAAATTAGGCAAGTAGAGGATATGCTTGTTCAAGCAACACTCTAGTGCGATCGCTAGCTCAATGCGGGTATCAAGTAAAAGTTTCATTCCAAAACTTCCCACAGTTCGGCGACAGGAGCAATTAAATCTTCTAATATTTCACCGCTTCCTTTCAGTGTACCAAAGGTGGGCCGTGGAGCTTGGGTGGTCGCAGGATAAATAATCGCTAATGCTTTTCCTTCATGGATGACAGTTAAAGGGGTTTTGGTACGTTCGACCTCTATAAATAGAGTCTGGAGGGTTTGGGGTAATTCAGTCGTGGTAATTTGTGCCATTTGTTCACCTTTCACAATCTTATTCTATTTCTACTATTATGATAATGCGAGGATTAGACGGAAAGCGATGCTAGAGTGAAAAAAGATCGATCGCCCCTCACAGCAAATACCAAACAGTGCGATGATTGTACCCAGAGCGATCGCCCATCACGCATCAAGAGCGATCGATGTCTCCAACCAAAAGCATCAACGTTAGTTTTAACTCACTGCAAATTCTGTGAACTGACGCATATAAGGTGGATGAAACCCAACCACAATGTCCGACTTCGGCACACCAATATTAACCAGCTCTTGCCCTAAATCGATTTCTGTTCCATTCTGCTGAATCCAGATTTTGCCATCCTTAATATCGAGATGTATAGGACAACCGTAAATTCGCTGTTTTTTATCCCAACCCACTCGAACAACTTGATAATGATTGTGTTCTGTGTCAAAAACAACTTGCACATCCACTTCTCCATAAGAAGGCTTGTATGCAGCATATTTCGTGAGAATTTGAAAGAAATTGGGTAGAATTTTTCTATCGTGAGGCTCTCACGATCGTTAGGGCTAAAAGAATATCTAGTTAGGGATAAACGCAGTTTAATGAAGCATTTAATTTTGGTGTTTTGTTCCTACAGTTTCATCCTCTGGCATACCTTAACCGGAGGATTAAGACGTAGGCGGGCAAATAAACCTTTAAACACCTTTACTCTTGGACTCGAAGCGTTTAGGACAGCGATCTCTTTTCGGTTTATGAAGTGGTTGAACGAAAACTGGGATGTATTCTCAGCTTACAAAGCCAGTTCGATGCTCTGTTTGGGCTTGAAATTTGTTTAAGTCCCGCTATGTGTTTGAGATTCGTCACGGGTCGGGTTCCATCTCTACTCCGGTGGGATTATATTTCGTCGAACTAGAGAATCATCAACTCTACTTCTACCCACTTACCTTTTGGTGAGAGTGTTTCAGCCTTATTTCACTATTTATTCATCACGAAGCGTGCAAACGACGATTACTGGTGATTAATCCTTCCGTGCTTCCCCTTGCTCCTTTCCAACTTAGGCTGTTAGATTAGCCTACTTTCGTGGTCTGCATTCCATTAGGTTCATTATTGACTACTAACGTGACCGAAAGCATCCAGGATACAAGCCCCCGGATTCATCCGTCCAGAAATAAAAAACCTGTATCCGATAAAGGAGCCCTCGAATTTATTCGTGGGGTGAATGCTTCAATTCTAAAATCTAAAATCTAAAATCTAAAATCTAAAATCGCGCAATCGATTGACCGGGGGTAGCGTGACCGTTACATAAGACTTACCCAAAGCTACCCAGCTTTATACAAAGCTGGACTTTGAACCTTACTTCCTGTTTCATTCTGGCAGTGTCGGCACTCACCAGTCCGCAGGCTATCCCCGTCTAACTGACGGTTTTTGACAAATTAATTGCTGCGTTCAAATCGCGGTCAATAACTAAGCCGCAATGACTGCATTCAAACACTCGCTCGCCATAACTGAGTGTTTCTTTTTTAGTTCCACAGTTAGAGCAGGTTTTGCTGGATGGGAACCAACGGTCAGCAATTACCAGCTTTGAACCGTACAACTCGCATTTATAGGTTAACTGGCGACGAAACTCGAAAAAGCTCATGTCAGCGATAGACGTGGCTAGTTTATGATTAGCCATCATCCCTGATACATTTAAGTCCTCTACGACAATTACACCGTGGTTTTTGGCGAGTAGTGTCGTTAGCTTGTGCAAAGTATCTTTGCGGATGTTGGCTATTTTATTGTGCAGTCTAGCAATCTTGATTTGCGCTTTTTGACCGTTGCTTGAACCGATAACTTTATGGCGGTTTAACCATTGCATTCTTGACAGTTTGGCTGCATATTTATTGTAGGACTTTGCACCCAAAATTACTTCACCTGTTGAGATAGTGGCTAATGCTTTAATGCCGAGGTCAACTCCTACAACACTTGCATTGCCTAACTCTTTCTGTTCTACGTCAAATCTGAAACTGATAAACCACCTGTCGGCTTGACGGGATATCGTACAAGACTTGATTGATACTTGCGGTAGCCTTTCATAAGTTTTCAGAATCCCAATTACAGGAACTTGAATGGGTGCATCTCACTTTGGCGAGTATGCCCAAAAAGGGTTAAAATGAAAAAGCTAGTAAAATTGCCAAATAAAGATGA
>NZ_JAUBRJ010000053.1:4217-54880 GCF_036701805.1 Microcoleus sp. N3A4 | reverse complement strand
GGGCACACCGGAATTCACGCTGGGGGACAGACCGATCTCTACTCGCCGGTGGCGACATCAATGAGCAAATCGACTGGTTGATCCAAGAATCCCCTCGCCTTTAGGCAGGGGAGTGTCAACGAATAACTCATTCCCAAATCTAAAATCTAAAATCTAAAATCTAAAATGGCATAACCCCGATGATTATATCTGATACTTCTACTGACAAATCTTTGCCCTCAAATTCCCACCACCATCACGACGATAAATCAGCCCACCCTCACCATCACGATGAAGAATCGATGCGGCGGCTGGTAAATCGCTTGTCTCGGATTGAAGGACACGTCCGCGGCATTAAAACAATGGTGCAAGAAAACCGTCCCTGTCCCGAAGTTCTCGTGCAAGTTGCTGCGGTTCGAGGAGCGCTCGATCGCGTGGCGAGAATCATTCTTGACGAACATTTAACTGAGTGCATTGCCCGAGCAGCTAAAGAAGGCAATATCGATACGGAAATAGAAGAGTTGAAAGCGGCTTTGGATCGGTTTTTGCCTTAGCCGCTGCCAATTTTTACAGAACAAAACCTGCAAGTTATGACTGATATCGCATTTTTTAAGCATCTTTTACAGACGCGGGGAAAGCGTCAAATCTTCTCCCCCTCGTCCCCATTCCCACAACACATAATTTGTATGCTCCGCAGCTTATGAAAGCGAGTTTGGTTAAAAAAGAATTAGTTAGGTTTGTAGTAAGACGGAAGTCCTCAAAAGCTTCAAAGGCTGACTGCAAACAATTAGACGATCGGCGATCGATCGGACGCGGTATGAAATGTCTAGACTTTTGTGAGCTTGGCTTTTAGCTGGTATTTGACTGTTGCGTAAACGGCTTTATAGGAAGCCTCAATGCTGTATTCCTGCTGCAACCACTCTTGAATTTCTCCATAGCTTTTAAAGCCTTTCTGAGGGTCGCTGAGGCGCATTGCCAAACTAGCGCGGGCCAGAGGAGGAATGGCCGGCTTGCGGCCGCCACTGTGTTTTGTTTCGAGGAGTCCTTCGAGTCCGTCAGAGCGGTACTTTCTCAGCCACCGCTGCACTGTAATTCGGTTGACCCCGATCGTCATTGCCAATTCTTTAACTGTCTTAACGTGACAAATTTTGAACAGGTAAAGTGCTTGAATTTTTTGAAAGCCGCTTGCTGTTTTTTGTTCAGTTAACAGGTTTTTTAGTTCTTCAATTGTCTCTGTGATGCTAAGTTTACATACTCCAGCCATATCAATTACCTCACGATTTGCGCTCTACAATAGCTTTGTTTGACAAGGGAGCAAAATCCGCTCCTATTCTAAATGCTCGCCTTTTGTTTGCCATGAAGCAATACATAAGCGCTCTCATTAAACTTTTTCAGTCCAGGACGCACTCTGACACTCAGAAACCGGGGTTTTTTAACCGGGAGCAAGGGCTGCAACGAAGTTTTTTAGTAAAAAACCAGGTTTCTGGGTCAGTTTTGTATTTTACGGACAAGCGTCATTGCTAATACTGATGTCAGTTAACCGCTCGACTGCAATATTAGCTGCAATAGTGGAATTTTAAAAAATACCATTTATTCTCTTTTTGCTAAACATACATCATGGTTTTCGTGATATTTACTGCTAATTTTTGCGGAGGTATTGGCGATTTTTCTTCATTAGTTGCTAGCAAACAGGCGAATGTCTGTACACCAGCGATCGCATTTTTATACAGAGATTCCCATACTTCCAGAAGTGCATTTCTGGCTTTCGCTGTTCGAGAAATCCTGATAGATTAACACTGTCATCAGCCGGAGCGAGTAGCGCCGAGTGACGTTGCAACCGACTTTCCTGCCACGGGCAAGTATCAGTGAAACTACTTGTTCGATCGCCAGTTGAGTAAAACACGGCGAGGGTGGCATTGTCAATTTCGCAGCATTACAGTAACACTATCGGCTATTTTTCCCCGCCTGCTGTGATTCCAACGGCGGTTTCTATGTGATACTACTAACATTAATAAGTGATCTTGGTCACAGTAATACTCAGTAAGCTCAACTAGCCACAAAAAATTATGGGTTCGATCGCACTTTCCACCCAGAATCCTTTGATTTAGTTAGGAAGTGCGATCGACATGGTTGTAAACATTTTTATGTAAACATTTTTAACCGAGGGGAAAAGAGAATACTGTTTTGTCCTTCACCCTCCCCAAACAATCTAATTTATACTCAAATCTTGCAGATTGAGGGAAGCCTCACGCTGGGTGTGAATCTTTCAGAATCTAAAATCTAAAATTGCAGAACATCCGGTGCAATCAACTTAGTGAGAGTATTCTTCATTTAAAAGGTGTAGAGAAGCCATAATGAACGTTGACGAACTGCTCAAGCTATACGCAATAGGAGAAAGAAATTTTAGCGGGGTCTACCTGCACGAGGTTTACCTCTACGAAGCAGAATTGATTGGAGCCAATCTGTATGAAGCCGATCTGATTGGAGCCAATCTCAGCAAAGCCAAACTCAACAGAGTCAACTTTGGCAAAGCCAATTTGTGCAAGATTAATTTGAGCAGAGCAGACTTAGGTGGAGCAGACCTCACAGAAGCACTTTTAGCTGAAGCTAACCTGAATCGAGCTGAGTTGATGGGAGCAAATCTCAGCAAAGCAGACTTGAGCGGAGCTTCCCTGATCCAAGCAACTTTAATTGGAGCCAACATATCTCGCGCAACACTCTGCCGTGCAGACTTGCACGGAGTAAATCTTTACGCAGTAAACTTGCGTAGGGCGGTGCTCACAGAATGCGATTTAATTGGGGCCAACTTGAGCAAAGTAGACCTCAGCGGAGCCGACTTAATGGGAGCGACCCTAATTAGGGCAGACTTGACTGAAGCGATTTTAAGTGCGTCAGACTTAAGCGGAGCAAACCTGCTGGGAGCAAACCTGACAAAAGTCAACCTGAGCGGAGTATATCTTAAGGGTGCAACGATGCCCGACGGCACGATTCACGACTAATTTATTTGTTAATTTTTATGGTTGCCGAGAACTGCGGCTAAAGGGTAATGAGTAATTCATTACCCTAATTTATTGGCAGCGAAATCTTTATTTGACACTCAGGTAAGGCCTAGAATTTCAATTTAGGGTGCTGGTGGCGCAAAGAACTCCTACATACGGCGAGTCATTCGATTGTAGATTTGAGATTTTCGATTTTGGATTGATCCCACGGATTAATTCGGAGGCTTGAGGATTTGAGATTTGAGATGCTTTCGATTGATTCCACGGATCGAGCACGTGGCGGGTACCACCTTTGAAATTCTTGGTCAAAAGATTTGTTGGGTGAACTTGTGTTATGTTGATTTTCAATTGCTTCGATAACAGCTATTTTAGATTTAATATTTTGGATTTTGGACGGTTAAAATGAAACTCAGAATCCTCGCTGCTGCAACGCTGCTGATCTCGATCGCCCCGATCGCTCCTGCACCCGCCGAGAACATCCAACACACGCAACAATTACTAGCCACCCGAGAGTGCCCCAACTGCGACCTCAGCAGTGCAGGTCTGGTTTTAGCCAACTTAACAGGAGCCAATCTCAAAGGTGCTGACTTGAGGTTGGCTAACCTCAGCCGAGCCAACCTCACCGGGGCCGACCTCAGCGGAGCCAACCTCAGCGGCACCAGTCTGTTTGGCGTCAACCTCACCGGGGCAAACCTCAGCGGTGCGAACCTCAGCGGTGCGGACTTGAGAAGTGCCTATCTCAGCGACGCCAATTTGCAAGGCGCCAATTTAACTAACGCGCAACTGCTCGGAGTTAGAGGAATGCCAACAAATATCGGCACTGCTGAAGACTTCTACCGGTTGGGAGTGCTGGAAGCTCAAGCGGGAAACTACAGAAACGCCATTGATTATTACAATCAAGCCCTGAATCTGAAATCGGATTTAGCAGCCGTTTATTTTGCGCGCAGTATGTCTCGCGCTGACTTGGGAGACTTCGCCGGGGCGGCTCAAGACGCGGCCAGAGCAAACCAACTCTTTGCAGCTCAAGGAAATCCCCAAGGTCAGGAGTTGTCAAAGCAGTTAGGCGAAGCCATTGTAGCACGCCAAAAGCCTACGGAACCCCGCACTTCCAGCCGCGGCGACTTTATGAGTCTTCTGGGATCGATCGGTTCTGTGCTGGTGAAGCTAATCTTGCCTTAAAGACTTGTGAACGGCCTGCTCCAACGACTTTTCATGCTGCGCCAACCCAAGCGATGCAGAGCGTTTCATACACCCATCTGGCTTTACTAAACCTCTCAAGTATTTAAGGCAGATATACTTAGCCTAGGCGGGATATATGTGTCTAGGCTAGTTTAACTATTGAAGGACGGAATATGAATAGATTTGAAAATATATCAGTAAGGGGTTTTCGGCGTCTTCAAAACATCGATCTTGAGATGAGAAATCTCATCGTCATGATTGGTGCAAACGGATCGGGAAAAACTTCTTTTTTAGATATTCTTTCAATACTAGCCGCTTCCGCCAGTGGAAATTTACAGAATTTATTGCAACTTAAAGGTGGCTTGAATGAAATTTTGACAAGAGGTAAAGTACAAGAACTGGAAATTGAAATTTCAATGCAAGTGCCAGAGGAACAACCTTTGATGTACAACTTAACATTGTCGCCCAAAGGTTTATCCTATGAAGTCAGAGACGAATATTTAACACAGCAGAGAGAGCCAATCAAAACGGAACCATTCAAGTATATTGAATCACAAGGTTTGGATATTAAATATTTTCAAGAAGAAAGCAGAGGATTTGTGAGACCGAATTGGGATCACAATCCTCTTGAAACATCTCTTTCTCAAGTTCCTAAAATGTATCGCGAACCTGAGAACCTGAGAAAGAGCCTTGCTTCTTGCACATATTATGGAGCACTCGATGTTTCAGAGAAAAGTCCAATCCGTCTACCTCAAGCAATGCGCCCTGCAAAGTTGCCTGGAGCAAGCGGTGAAAACCTTGTTTCCTGTCTTTATGACCTTCGGGAGACCGATCCCGACCGTTTTGAAATGGTTGAAAATATTATTTCTGCTGCGTTTCCAGATTTCGAGCGGTTAAACTTTCCTCCGGTTGCCGCAGGAACTATGTCTATGACTTGGAAAGATCGAAATTTTCCTCAGCCTTTCTATGTCCATGAGTTATCAGAGGGCACATTGCGCTTCCTATGGTTGGTTGCGCTCCTGCAAAGTCAAACTTTAACAACTATTACGTTGCTAGATGAACCAGAAGTTAGCCTGCACCCGGAACTCTTAAGACACTTAGTTTATCTAATGAGAGAAGCTTCAAAACACACTCAACTGATAGTTGCAACACACTCAGATCGACTGATCAAATTTCTTAAGCCACATGAGGTTTTGGTCTGCGACTTGGAAGAAGGTGAGGCAAAAATGAGGTGGGGTGACACTTTTAATCTGGATAAATGGTTAGAAGATTACAGTCTTGACCAGCTTTGGGAAATGAATGTGATGGGTGGCCGTCCATGAAAATTGCTATTTTGGTTGAAGGTGCTACTGAAATGGCATTTAGAAAGAAGCTTCTTGAGTTTCTGCAAAGTCGTTTACAAAAAATGCCCAAACTCCGCTTTATACCACAACATGGTGGAATTCCCAAGGCAGAAAAACTCAAGCTTATTGTTGAAAATCTCCTCGATAATGATGGCTATGATGCTGTAATTGCACTTACAGACGTTTATACGGGAAAGCAGGACTTTAAAGATGCCAATGATGCTAAAGAGAAAATGATGACATGGGTAGATAACAACCCAAAATTCTATCCTCACACAGCATCACATGATTTTGAAGCATGGCTTCTTCCTACTGGACAACTATCCAGAAGCTAGCGAAACACAACCGTTCTGCTCCTAGCGGTTCGCCTGAAACAGTGAATCATCAAAAGCCACCTTCCTATTGGATTAAGGAAATTTTTAGAGCAGGAAAATGCAGAAGAGACTATGACAAAGTGAGTGATGGAGTGGCTATTTTGAAAAACAACGATCTGATGATTGCGATTCAAGCTTGTCCAGAACTAAAAGCTTTTGTGAATAGAATTATCTCTCTCTGCGATGAAGATAAAATAATTTCTTGATGTCCGATGTTAGATCCCCGACTTCTTAAAGAAGTCGGGGATCTAGGTGTTCAGTTTTTTAGGTTGTTCTAGCTAATTCAGCGGAATTTCGATCGAGAACTGAGTACCCTGACCGGGTTGAGAAAGACACTTGAGTACGCCTTGGTGTTTCTCCACTACAATTTGATAACTGATAGACAGTCCTAAACCCGTGCCCCGACCGACGGGTTTAGTAGTAAAAAACGGATTAAATATGTGAGAGATTAACTCTTTGGGGATGCCGTGACCGTTGTCGGCAATACAAATTCCTACGGTTTTTTCATCGATCAATTCGGTGCGAATCCGAATGCAAGGGGATTGAGAATCAGGAATCAAACACTCGGTGCTGGCATTTATATCTCCTGACTCGACAGCCAGTTTTTGGGAGCTTAAATGTGTCGCCGCTGCACTTGGTGCTTTAAAGGGAAGATTCATAACTCGCTCTTTTTGTCCCATTTCTAGGGCGTCAAGGGCATTACCGATCAGATTCATAAATACCTGATTGAGCGAGCTGGCATAGCATTCTACTAAGGGCAAATTGCCGTATTCTTTAATGATTTCTACAGTGGAGCGATCGGACTTGGCTTTGATCCGGTGCTGCAAAATTAACAGGGTACTCTCAATGCCTTCGTGAATGTCAACGGCTTTTTTCTCGGCTCGATCGCTCCTGGAAAAATTCCGCAAAGATACAACTAATTGGCGGATGCGCTCAACTCCGACTGTCATGGAACCCAAAATTTTGGGCAAATCTTCGGCAAGAAATTCGATGTCGATCGCTTCGGAGCACTCGCTAATTTCTGGGTTGGGATTCGGGTAGTGCTGGCGGTAGAGTTCCACCAAGCAGAGTAAATCTTTGGTGTATTCGCTGGCGTGGGACAGATTGCCGTAGATAAAGTTAACGGGGTTATTGATTTCGTGGGCGACGCCCGCCACCAGTTGTCCGAGACTGGACATTTTCTCGGTTTGAATCAGTTGGGCTTGGGTATTGTGCAGTTCTGTGAGGGTTTTAGCTAGCTGTTCGGCTTTCGCTCGATCGGCAGTTGCTGCATTGAGACTTTCTTGATAAAGTTCTGCTTGGTGAATGGCGATCGCAGCTTGAACAGCTAAATGTTGCAGCAATTCCTGTTCTGCTGTTTGCCAAACTCTCGGCCCGCAACACTCGTGGGCAATTAGCAACCCCCACAATTGGGAATCTTTGCCGATCAGGGGCACAATTAAACTTCCCCTCACCTGCATTTTTTCCAAAAATTCGCGGTGACAAAGCGTTAAATCATCAGTATAACTATCATTAATTGCTCGCACCCGTCCAGCTCTGTCAAAGCAGTCTGAGCCTTCGGTAAAGCATTCTTGTGGAAATTTGATACCTAAAATAGACTGCCACTGGCCGCGAACAGCTTCGACAACTACCTCGCCCTCGGAGCCTGCGGCAAATTGGTAAATTACCGTGCGATCGGTATCGAGCAAAACTCTCACTTCTCGCACAATAGTTTGCAGTATAGTTTTTAAATCTAAGGTGCTGCGAATCTGGTCTCTAACTCGCGTCAATACTTGGGCAAAGTCCAAAGATTTTTGCAATTGGGCGGTACGTTCTTGAACTTGGCGCTCCAAGTTGGCATTCAGGGCCTGCACTTCTTTATAAAGAACGTACTGCCCAATTGCCGAACAAAATTGGCTGCCTATAGCCAAAGCTTGCTCGATCTCCTCCCACTTCCACTCGGGCGACTGACCTTTTTTTATTTCTCGCCAGACTTCAAAGGATTGTCTGGGAAGGATTTGTGCAGCGCTGCTGTCAAAGCGCCCCGCCCACATTTTTTCGGTATCAATTGCATTGCGAAACACGGTCAAACAGCCGACCGCTTGTTGTTTGTAGTGGAGGGGAATTACCAGCAAACCCCGAATTTGAGTAGCTTGAAAAGCAGGAACTAAAACTCTAAATAGAGGCTCTTTGTATAAGTCTGCAACGATCCAAACAGGCAATTGGGAACTTGTGCTGAGCGTAGCCGAAGTATTAGGAATTGGGAAGTTGGGAATCTCTGCGGTATTTTTCAATCCTTTGATTAGCCATTCCTGCCAGAGCGGATGAGCTTCGATCGCCCTGACTTTTTCCCAGTCGGGAAGTCTCGGTTGCTCGCCTGTGACGAACAGTTCAAAGGTAGCATCACTTTGGGCAGGAGCAATTGGAAATCCTCGCTCAATTTTGGGAGGCGATAACTTTTCACCCTTGATTTTTGACGGGTTGAGATAAAGTCGGCCGCCACTCCCGCCCAAAGCGGTGACGGTGGCTTCTAAACCCTGTTGCAGTTGAATGTTGACGTTACCGTACAACAGGGCTGCTATGCGGCTCACGGTAGCTTCCCGGGCGGCTTGAGAGCGGGTTTGCTGGAGGAGGAGCGCGTGGGCGATCGCGCTAGACAATTGATCTGATACGAGCTGAACTACTTCTAAATCTGCTGGTGAAATATTGAGGGGGGCACAGTGGTGAGACACTAAAAGTCCCCACAGTTCGATGTGAATTTTTTGATTGTTTCCTGGCTCGTATCGAGTCAGACAAGTCGCCGCATCGCAGATATCTGTGTTGCTGTTTTGCGACGCGCTCCTCCGGTGCAAAATCGGCACGACTAAGGAAGATTGCACTCCCATTGCCATCAGGTAAGCTGTGTGACAAGGATCGAGCGATCGGTAGTGCATCTCTTCATTTAATAAAGGTTGACCGGTGTCTGCAGCATCGAGAGGACTCTGGACGATCGTCCCGGAGTTAACATCTATTATTGTCCGCTGGCGCATAGTGACATACATCTCCCGGGCGCGCGCGGGAATGTCGTCTGCTGGAAAGTGCAGTCCTTTCAAGGAAGGAAGACGTTTGTTATTAATTGACTCAGCAACAACTTCTCCACTTCCGTCGGCACTAAACCTGTAAATCATAATGCGATCGGTTAGCAAAAAAGACCGCACTTCTGCTACCGTACTGGTTAAAATATCTTCTAATTCTAGAGATTGGCGGATGCGTTCTGTTATCCGCCGCACCAAAACTTCTCTGTCTAGTTTATGATGTAATTCTTGCGTATTTTCTGTGAGTTTCATAAATCTCCTTTTGTAATTATACAATAATAATAAGAAGTTTTGATGTGCTGTAGTCGCGAGCAAATTCAAAAGCATCAGCCTGAGTTTTTGACTCATTTGACTCAACCGATCTGTACAATTAATTGGTGGCGCACTGGTGAGAGACGACGGTATATCGGCTTTGGCGCGCTGAGGTAAGGAAAATCTGCGATCGCAGATTTTCCTTACCTTGAACAGGCAGAGCGACTTAAGCAAATAATAATTATTATTTTAATCCTCTTATAAATTTCTCGCAATATTAAACTTTTACTATCTATGAGAATTATTTATTGTGAGAAGAACTTGACATTGCTTGTATAACTTCATAGAATGATAGTTAACGAAAGAATTTGAGTTTTTATCAGCGGGCAAGACGCTGACTAATTTCCTGGCGCACGCTCATCAAAATTTTACCCAAATGATTTTGACCGGTTCGGTCGCAGCCGCATCCCCAGTAGTAATCCGTTTGGGAATCCTCGACAATCACTCGATCCCCTGTGGCGAGGAGAATAGCTTGAATGTCTGTATGAACGAGAAACTTAGTTAAAACTGCTTCGCGCATAATGGGAATTTTCACCGTTTCCCAATCAGCGCGAATCCGGTGGTTCGGATCGCGACCTAATTTGGCGGCTTCTTGAGGAGTTGGTACGGCTCGAATCGCCGCCACTAATCTTTCATCAGCGCTGACAAATTTTTGGGCTTGATAGTAATGTTCCACAGTCAACCAATCTTGACCGTGCAGACTAATTTCGTGTAGTGAAAAATTAGAAAAGCAGCCGTAAGGCTCCTCTACTTTATAAAAATAAATTATCATTAGATTTTAGATTTTAGATGTTAGATTTTAAATTTTACAGGATTTACGCAGAACCTAATTATCTAGGGCGCTTAGGGGCGCACCTTACTTTACAAGATTTACGCAGAACCTAATTATCTAGGATTCCATGCACACCGCACCTTACTTTACAAGATTTACGCAGAACCTAATTATCTAGAGTGCTTAGGGTCGCATCTTACTTTACAAGATTTATGCAGAACCTAATTATCTGGAGTGCTTAGGGTCGCACCTTACCGCTATTGGGAATGAGGAATTGAGAATAAGGAATTGGGATTTAAGAATATTCTCTCTTCTTTCTTCCTTCTTCCCTCAAAATCCATCCGTTAAATCCGTTGCTGAACTTCCTTCGTTCTAAAATGGCATCAGCTTTTTAAGAGCGCGGTTAGCGATATCGGTATAACGCAGTTCGCCACATAAAATTTTGCTCGTCAACTGAGTAGCGATCGGCAATTTGACGCCCGCTCTGCAAGCAGATCCTGTAAGCTGATAGAATGCCCCAGCCCAGCGATCGTCCCAAACCAAATCAGTTCCCCATTTTTGGGCGATTGAGTGTACTGCTTCTTAGCGTCGCCTGCACGTCCAAGAGCTCGATCGCCTCAGCGGCATTAAATCCGCTAAATATGGCAGTCTGAGTTAGTTATAACTTCCCAAACAGAATTTTTAAACTCAATCCCTTTGACTTCTGTAGAATCTCTAAGTTCCGCACCAGTTTTTTGAGCTTGTTTAATTAAAAAATCGTCAAATACATCTACATCTTGCTGTACCATCCACATTGGCGAATTTATCTCAACTTCCACCGGGTATTGCATTTTCCAGGTGTAGCTAATTTTGTTAGCTTTCAGAGAAATAACTGGCGTGCGGTCAAAATCGAGCCATTGGGCGATCGCCCCAGAAACGCCGCCACAAGGTTGATTGCGCGGCAAAGATGCTTTTTCTACTACCAAAACAGAACGTCCCTGCTTTGCCAGGTGATAAGCTGCTGTGCTGCCTGCCGGGCCTCCACCGACAATTATGCAATCAAACATTTTAGTCATTTGTCTGTTGTCTGTTGTCTGTTGTCTGTTGTCATGAGTTATTAGTTATTAGTTATGAGGAGCAACTCACAAATAACTAATAACTAATAACAATTAACTACAGACAATTAGACAGTCGTGATATCTTTCTCTTTCGCTGCCAGAACTTCTTCTATTTTGGCAATGTACTTGTCTGTCAGCTTTTGAATTTTATCTTGCAAGTCCCGCGATTCATCTTTAGAGATATCGCTGCTTTTTTCCTGCTTGCGAATCGAGTCAACGGCATCGCGGCGGATATTGCGAATTGCAACTTTACCTTCTTCAGCAAACTTCGCGGCCATTTTGACAAATTCTTGGCGTCTGTCGCTCGTCAGCGGCGGAATGTTCAAGCGAATAACTGAACCGTCGTTGTTGGGAACGAGTCCTACATCGGACAGGGAAATCGCTTTTTCGATCGAGGTGAGCGCTGTGCGATCGAACGGTTGAATGTTGATCGTAGTCGCATCCGGCGTGCCGATGTTGGCAAGGGATTTGATCGGAGTTGGAGAACCGTAGTAATCTACCATGACTCGATCGAGGAGGGAGGCGTTGGCCCGTCCCGTCCGAATAGTATTAAAAGACCGTTGAGTAGCCTCAACTGCCTTTTGCATATGATCTTCTGCTTCAGCTAACTTCACAAAAACCTCCGACAAGAGTTCCAATAGATTCTCCCATTACAGCCCGGTAGATGTTGCCCGACACCGAAAGGTCAAATACCATAATAGGAATATTATTTTCTTTGCAAAGGGCGATCGCGGTACTGTCCATCACCCGCAAGTCTTGATTTAAGACGTGGGCATAGGTGAGGGTTTGATACCTGCGCGCGTTGGGGTTGACGTGGGGGTCAGAATCGTACACCCCATCTACCTTAGTAGCTTTAAAAATCACCTCTGCATCAATTTCAGCCGCCCGCAAAGCGGCTGTAGTATCAGTAGTAAAAAAAGGGTTGCCAGAACCTGCACCAAAAATCACTACTCGTTTTTTTTCTAGGTGGCGAATTGCCCGCCGCCGGATGTAGGGTTCAGCTACTTCTTGCATGGCGATCGCCGATTGCACCCTCGTTGGCACTCCTGCTTGTTCCAGGGCATCCTGCAAAGTGATAGCATTCATCACCGTAGCAATCATGCCCACATAATCAGCCGTTGCCCGATCCATCCCTGCTGAAGCAGCTTTCACCCCGCGAAAAATGTTGCCGCCACCGACAACAATCGCGATTTGAATGCCTTCGGACACGACTTTGGCCACTTCTTGGGCGATCGACTGAACGACTACCGGATCGATGCCGTAGCCCAAGCTGCCCATCAGCGCTTCACCGCTGAGCTTCAGCAAAACCCGCTGATAAACCATCCCCATGCCGCCACTATTTTGTTACTCTGTTTGCCTCCACCATAAGATAGCAGCACGGGTGCATTTTGAACATCAATTGCCCGGAACAGGCATCCTGCTTGTGCTGCAAGAAAATTTGTTTGTTGCGGGGCGGGCTGCTAGCCGAACAGGCCCGAAAGCCTGTTCCACAACCGGATTGATTTTTTGTGGGGAGTAGGGGTTGGGCTTCTAGCCAGCCCCTAAAAGAATCAATCCTTGGGGACGAAATTAAGAGCAGCAGAATTCATACAGTAACGCTGACCGGTAGGTTTCGGCCCGTCGTTAAATACGTGGCCCAGATGAGCGTCGCAAACAGCGCACAGTACCTCTGTTCGGCGCATGAACATGGTGTTATCCGACTCGCACTTGACATTTTCTTCGCTAACAGGAGCGTAGAAACTCGGCCAACCGGTACCGGAATCATACTTTGTTTCTGATTTAAATAGCTCCGTACCGCAGCAAATGCACTTATAAGTTCCGGGCTTTTTGTTGTCGTGATACTCGCCGCTAAATGCTCTTTCCGTTCCCTTTTTTCGGGCGACTTTAAACTGTTCAGGCGTGAGTTGCTGTTGCCATTCGGCTTCGGTTTTTTGAACTTTGTCAGTCATGGTTTAATGTTGTATTTAGATGAAATTAGCTGTTAGCTGTTAACTCATGCTTCCATTAATATTAACCTAATTGGCTCGAAATGAACATACCAGGGAAAAGGATTGTCCTTAATCGCCCTCCACTTTTCCTTAAAAACTTCGGCTTGCAACTGATAATCTTGGGAATCATTGGGAGGCGAGTGCAATTTGAGATATAATGTCACCCGGTGCGGAGTTTCCACAGTTGAGGCGATCCAACAAGCAAAAGTATTTTCGCGATCGCACCCGCTAACAAAACTCAGTTGATGAGCTCGAATTCCCACAAAAACTAGAGATTTGGGAATTGGTTCGACTACAGTCAGAGTACAGCCCCAGTCGATCGCCTCGACGAGAGTTTCCGCGATCGGTTTAGCTGCTGAGAAATTCTTGCAGCCCGTCAACTGGGCGACGGTGAAGTTGCCAGGGCGATCGAAAATGTTCTCTTTCGTATCAAAGGCGATCGGCCTTCCCTCGGCCAATACCAACAGATTTTTGCACACCCGGTAAACTTCCTCTAAATTGTGGCTGACAAACAAAGTAATGCCCCGATAATTAGCCAGAGTCTGCATTAACTCGCGTTCCAGTTGACTCCGCAAATGAGTATCCAAAGCAGAAAACGGTTCGTCTAACAGCAGCAAATCGGGAGAAGGGGCGATCGCCCTTGCCAAAGCCACCCGCTGCTGTTGACCCCCCGAAAGTTCCTGCGGGTAGCAGTTTTCCATTCCCGACATTTGCACCGAAATTAGCTGTTCTTTTACCCGAAGTTTTTGCTCGCTTTCAGATAAATCCTGCAAGCCAAACGCAATATTTTGAGCCACAGTCAAGTGAGGAAATAAAGCATAGTTTTGAAACAAAAAACCGATGCGGCGGTCTTTAGAAGGTACATTAATACCCTGTAGTGAGTCAAATAAAACCCTGCCATTGACTGCAATTTTACCGCTGCTGGGAGTTTCTAAACCAGCGAGGCAGCGGAGAGTCATGCTTTTGCCAGAACCCGATGCGCCCAAAATTCCTAGGACTTCCGGGCTGATATCAAAGCCGACATCCAAGGCAAAGCCGGAGAGAGGTTTAAAAATGCTTAAACAAAGTCCGCTTTTCGGTTGTTGTTGGGATTTTGTGGTAAAAGTAGACGCGACTTTAGGAAGATTTGATTGCAGTCTTTGGCTGGAATTTGGTTTGGGCGATCTCCTTTGTAAATCAGTCCAAAAATTAACAGCAGTTAGCACGCTCAAAGAAAGACTAAGAATAATCAAAACCCAAATAGCAGCTTGCCTCATATCCCCTGCTTCCACAGCAAAATAAATTGCCATCGGGATAGTTTGAGTTTGTCCGGGAATATTCCCCGCTAACATCAGCGTCGCGCCAAATTCACCCAAAGCGCGGGCAAATGCGAGAATAGTTCCTGCTAAAATTCCCGGCCATGCTAGCGGCAACATAATCCGCCAAAAAACCTCCCACTCCGATGCTCCCAAAGTTCGAGCAGCGTTGAGAAGATTGGCATCAATTTGCTCAAAAGCTCCCAAAGCAGTTTTGTACATGAGGGGAAAGGATACAACTGTGGCAGTAATGGCGGCGGCTTGCCAAGTGAAAATTATAGTAAAGTCGAATTGTAGCAAGAATTGACCGATCGCCCCATTTCTTCCAAACAGTAGCAGCAGCAAAAATCCCACTACTGTCGGCGGCAAAACTAAAGGAGAAATGAAAATGCCTTCAATAAAAGCTTTACCTCTGATGCGAGTTGAAAGCATCCACCGGGCGGCGGCTATTCCCAGGAAAAAGGTGATAAATGTCGCAATAGCGGAGGATTTTAGAGATATCCAGAGCGGAGAAATATCAAATTCCATAAATCGTAAGGACGGGTTTCACAAACAATAATTGCTTCAAACAAATAATTTCCTAAACCCGTCCCCACACACAGATAAATCAAAATGTATAATTTTGGGATTCGCTCGTAGGGGCGGGTTTTACCAACAATCTCCGGCTAATACCAATAATCTCGTAAACCCGCCCCCACCCAACGGCAAATCGAAATGTACCTCTTTGAATACACAAGGTTATCTGTTGTGTGAGGGCGGGTTTATATAGATTGTTGGCGGGAATTAGATATTGTTGGTAAAACCCGCCCCTACAAAATTTGGTTGTATGAGACTAATTAACTAGCTATACCAAATCCGTATTTCTGAAATACTATTTTAGCCCGATCGCCCGCCAAAAACTCAACAAACGCTTTAGCCGCAGCGGGATTGCGGCTGTTTCTGATAACTGCCAGCGGATAAACAATGGGCGAGTGCAAATTTTCGGCAGCCGTTAGTCGCACAGTTACTTTGTCCGAAGCTTTGGCATCTGTGGTGTAGACTATGCCAGCATCAACGTTACCGCTTTCGACAAATGTCAGCACTTGGCGGACGTTATTTCCTAGCACTAATTTTGGCTGGAGTTGCTGCCACAATCCAAGCTTAGTTAGCATTTCCTGAGCGTATTGTCCCGCAGGTACGCTTTTAGGTTCGCCGATCGCAATTTTCTTGATTTTGGCATCTGTCAACTGTTTAAAATCGCTCAAAACTACGCCGTTTTTAGGAGTAATCAAAACCAGGCGATTTGTCAGCAAATTGCGCCGCGTCTCGTTAAGGAGCAAATTAGCTTGCTGCAAAGCATCCATTTGTTTGGTAGCGGCGCTCAAGAATACATCTACCGGAGCTCCTTGCTGAATCTGCTGCTCTAGAGCACCGGAAGCACCAAAATTATAAGTGATAGTAATATTGGGATTGCTGCTTTGATAAACAGTCTTGATTTCCCCTAAAGCTTGCGACAGACTGATAGCAGCAGATACAGTTAAAGAAGTTCGCTGCTGCGCTGTCGCTGGAGAAACGCTCTGAAATAAGTTCCAACTAATCAGTAGTGTCAGTGCCGCGACGGCTACTACAATTAAGTTGAGGATGCGTTTTATTTTCATAGGGCTTTGTTTTAATTTTTCATAGGGCGATCGATAAATCTAACTTACAGCACCTTCCGATAAATGGTGCGTCAGGACTTGACTTTTCGTGCAAATTGAGAATGTAAAACCTGACGCACCCTACCATAATAATGAAGTAGGGTGCGTCAGTTACCATTATTTTCGATACAAACCAACAATCTCACAACAGACGCACCTTTCAACTAATGACTAATGACTACGATCGCCATTTGACGGAACAGCCGATCGCCTCTGTAGTTGAAGGTTCCACGGGTTCGCTGTTGAGCAATTGGTCGATCGCGCTCCGCAAATAAGAAACCTGCACCGCCGCCGAATCGTCGGCGTTGTCGTCAATTAAACCTTTATAGCGCAGTTTGCCGTCTTGGTCTAACAAAAAAACCTCCGGCGTTTTAGAAGCCCCAAAACTTTCAGCCACATCTTGAGCAACATCTCGGATGTACGGGAAGTTGAGTTGATTGTTGGCTGCAAAAATTTTCATGTTCTCAAAACTGTCGTCTGGATACTGGTTTGCATCATTAGCATTAATCCCGATTAAAGTAACATCTCGATCTTGAAAATCTGCTTGAAGTTCTTTCAAGCGATTGAGATACAACTGCACGTAAGGGCAATGATTGCACATAAATATCACCCCGATCGCCCGAAATTTTTCTAAATATCGAGATAAATGGTGAACTTCTTCGTCAACTCCCGGCAGTTCAAAATCGGGAGCGTAGCTGTTAATAGGAGTACCGGTTGTTTCCATTAGTAAACTCATGTTTTCAGGAGGTGAAGAGCAGTATTTGCCAGCATGAAAAATGAAAGTGTCAACGCGGCGAATAAAATGGGCGGTTTTTTGCTTTAGCTTAATTCTAGCCTGGCCAGCAGCCTATTTTGATTCGTACTTCGCGATTTATCATTCGTCTGGCTTTAGCCAACCTTGAGCCAGAGCTTGATATCCAATAAGTTTATATGCTAATTTGGCGGCGGTAAATTCTGAGACTACAGAATCTACAACAGGTGCCAATTCCATAATGTCACACCCGATTACTTCGTAGGACTCGAAGACGCGGCGCAAAAATCCGGTGAGGGAATACCAATTTAACCCGCCCGGTTCCGGTGTGCCAACCCCTGGAATTAAAGTCGGATCGATGCCGTCTAAGTCGATCGTCAAAAATACTCGTTTGGTTGTGATGCTGGCAATTGCCCGATCGGCCCAATCCGGTTGACTAGCAATTTCGCGAGCTCGAATCACGTTTAGCTGTTTTGCTTTAATCAAATCTGCTTCTTCTTTGCAGATAGCGCGAATCCCGATTTGCAGTGTCGGCAAGCCCATATCTAAAATACGCCGCATCACGCAGGCGTGGTTGTGAATCGAGCCTTCGTATTCGTGGCGCAAGTCGCCGTGGGCGTCGATTTGCACGACTGTGAAAGGTTCGTTTGGGTATGCTTGGCGATAACCTTCAACAACGCCTGCAGTGATGCTGTGTTCGCCTCCGAGGGAGATGACAAATTTATTTTCGGTAACTAGCTGGTGGACTGCGGCTTGGGTGACTCGCAGCATTTCTGAAGATGAAACCGGTTGCCTGTTGCGAGTGTCGGCGATCGGCTCTTTTGTATAAATTCCGACATCGTAGCAAACTTCGGAATCTAGTTCTTCGTCGTAGCACTCGAGTTGATGAGATGCTTCTAGAAGTTTTGCCGGCCCGTTTTCGCACCCCCGGCGGTAAGTGGTGGTTGCCTCGTAGGGAATTGGTAAGATAACTACTTTGGCAGTGTCGTAGTCGGGTACAATTTCGGAGCCGAGAAACGGCACGACAGAAGTTGAAACGATCGTTGGCATAAGGGAAATTTTAATAAGGCAAAGAAGTCAGCATCTTTAATCCTGACATAATATCGGCTCTAACTGCAAAGTAGTCATTAGTCATTAGTCATTAGTCATTAGTCAGCAGTCAGCAGCTAACAATGCCCCATGCCCTATGCCCTATGCCCCATGCCCAATCTAAAATCTAAAATCCTATGACTTCTTCTACATCAACTGCTGTTGCACCTCAAACTTGGCTGTGGAAAGGCTTTCCGATTTGCTACCAGGCTGCGGGTTCGCAGGGGCCTGCGGTGGTGTTTGTCCACGGTTTCGGTGCGTCTTGGGGCCACTGGCGCAAGAATTTGCCGGCATTGGCTGCTGATTGCCGCTGTTACGCGATCGACCTCATCGGTTTTGGCGGTTCTGCTAAACCTGCGCCCAAACTTGAGATTGACTATACTTTTGAAACTTGGGGACAGCTAATTGCTGATTTTTGTCGGGAAGTTGCGGGCGGGCCGGCTTTTTTGGTCGGAAATTCGATCGGCTGTGTGGCAATTATGCAAGCCGCAGTGGATTTTCCCGACATTGCTTCGGGTGTAATTTTACTCAATTGTTCTTTGCGGTTGCTGCACGATCGCAAACGCGCCGAATTGCCTTGGTATCGCAGTTTTGGAGCGCCAATCGCACAAAAAGTTTTAAATGTCAAGTGGATAAGTCAATTATTTTTTAAACAATTAGCAACGCCAAAAACAGTAAAAAAAGTGCTTTTGCAAGCTTATCACCGTCCCGAAGCTGTCACCGACGAACTGGTAAATATGCTGCTGGAACCTGCCAAAGATAGCGGCGCAGTCGAAGTATTTGTGGCTTTTATCAGTTATTCTCAAGGGCCGCTACCGGAGGATTTGTTGCCGCGTTTGAGCTGTCCGGCTTTGATTTTGTGGGGTACGGACGACCCTTGGGAACCGATCGCATTGGGGCGAGAATTGGCAAAGTTTCCGGCTGTTGAAAAGTTTATTGCGCTGGAAGGCGTCGGTCATTGTCCCCAAGATGAAGCGCCGGAATTGGTCAATCCTATTTTACTCGATTGGATTAAAGGGCGATCGGTATTTACAGAAAATTAGTGCTTTTGCTCCTTTGGTTTTACTCGTTACCAGGCTGGAGCCTGGTAACGCCGATCGGGAGGCTCTGCCTCCATTTCCTTCCCAAGCGAGGCAGAGCCTCTAGATATGGGTTCCCGGCTGGAGCCGGGGAACCAGTTAACCAGTTAAAACTTGATAGTTCAAACAAACAGGAAACTATCAGGAGTAAACGCGCCTTGAATGACAGCTATTTGGTCAGATGTACCAGCCAAATTGATGGAGTTACCAACTATATTGTAGTTGGAAAGACTCCCGCGTAACTGAATGCGATCGATTCCCTGCTGAAAATCTTGAATCAATGCAACTCCTGTTCCACTATAGTATGTCTTGGTCGCATCACCGAGCACAAAAACATCTCTACCCCGACCGCCAATCAGCACATCCGTTTCATTGCTTCCCGGTGCAGCACTTGATGGATTGACTCCAATCAGGGTATCATTGCCGCGCAAACCTGAGAGTGTATCGTTACCATCTCCTCCTACTAAAAAATTGTTTTGGATGTTTCCGGTAAGGACATCTACATTCGGAGTACCTGTGACGTTAACGAAATTCTCTACCGTAAAATTCAGAGTGCCGATACCGGGTAGATTGTTAACCGCCAAACGATTTTGCGACAAATCCACATTAATAGAAGCTGTGCCGCTACCTGTAGAAGCATCGATGGTATTACTCTGTCCTAAAGGAGCAATTATTTGTTCTATATTTTGCAGGGTATCTGTACCTGCTGCGCCTTTATCTACAATACCTTTCGCCTCAAGGCTAATGCTGCTGGTAAGGGAAAGATAGCTAATTGTGTCCGTGCCTAATCCTCCAATTATGCTATCAGTGCCGCTACTACCTAGAATGAAGTTATCTAAACTATCTCCGGTAATATTGTCGTTTCCTGCTGTGGTGCTAATACTGTTAGCTGGCACAGAGGGTGGAGTTTGATTTTGGGGAGGTAGAGCAGAATTGGTAAGTTGTGCGCCTTGATTTTGAGGTGGTTGGTTGCCCGCTGCGCCTTGATTTTGAGGTGGTTGGTTGCCCGCTGTCCCTTGATTTTGAGGTGGTTGGTTGCCCGGTGCATTGATTGAATTAGGAAATGGTGCTGGCATGATGTAATTACCCGGATTAGTTTTCTAAGTTTGAAGAAGCTTTCAGGCTAAAGGAGTGAATTCTCGATCGGCCTTTGAGTTAGTCTCTACAATCATTAAGTTGGTTGAATATGACATTTACCCCTGTCCTAGGATTACAGTTTTGTAATCTGGAGAAATTAGGGTTTTTCCGAATTTTGAGGTAAATTACGATCGCCCGGTGGGCGCGGTGGAATGCCCAAAGTTTTAATCAAGTCTGCTTCGGTGACTCCCAACTTTTTCGCTGCACCGGGAATATCTAAACGAGGAGGGGGCGGCGGTTCGGGCGGGCGATTATTTTCAGTTGGCGGTTCGGGCGGTTTGGCGGGTAGCCCCAATGCTTCGATTAACTGGGCTTCGGTGACTCCTAATTGTTTGGCAGCAGCGGCAAAATCTATACGGGGCGGATGTCTGGGCGCTTGACTGGGTTCGGGTTGGCTCTGGGCGAGTAGAGTATTAGAACTGAGATATTTCACCTCTGTCAGCAACAGGCAAGATGCCTGTTCCACAAAGAGTAAATTTTCTTGTGGAACGGGCATCTCGCCCGTTCTGGAAGGCAACAGGCAAGATGCCTGTTCCGCAAAGAGTAAATTTTCTTGTGGAACGGGCATCTTGCCCGTTCTTGAGAATGGTGCAACATATGAGTTAGAACTAGCTGTAGTCCGATCGGGAAAAGTCAAGCTGCTAAATCCCAGCAGCAAGGCTGTAGCAGGTAACGCTAGCAGTGAAGCAATTTTCATCATATTTACGATCGCGAATCCAAAAATGTTTATAGCTACATCAAACTCCCCAAACATGACCGGGAACACTGCGAATAGATTACAGTTTTGTAATTTAAGTAAATGCCTGATGGCGGTATAATCACAACCGAATAAGTAAATCTATGAATGTTCTATACGTTGAAGATGAAGAAAAAATCGCCAATTTTGTTTGTATGGGCTTGAAAGAACAAGGCTTTGTGGTGGATTATTGCGATAATGGCAATGATGGCTACGATCGGGCGATGGATAATGAGTACGATGCGATCGTCCTGGATATTGTATTGCCGGGAAAAGATGGATTATCTATTCTCAAACACCTGCGAAAGGCTGGACGCAACGTACCCGTGATTTTATTAACGGCCCGCAATGAATTAGACGATCGCATTGAAGGATTGCATCTCGGTGCTGATGACTATTTAGCTAAACCGTTTTTTGTTGAGGAGTTAGTTGCTCGGATTTATGCTGTAGTGCGGCGTGCTTCGGGCGATCGCCAAAATATTCTGAGCGTTGGCCCAGTTAAGCTCGATCGCATTTTGCGAGAAGTTACTTGCGATCGCCATGCAGTAGAACTTACAACCCGCGAGTTTAATCTGTTGGAATATCTGATGCGATCGCCCGGTAGGGTACTCACCCGCACCCAAATCCTCGAACATATTTGGGGTTATGATTTTAATCCGAATACGAATGTGGTAGATGTATGTATTCAACGCATTCGCAAGAAAATTGAACCGATCGGCGGTACGGGATGGGTTGAGAGCGTGCGGGGCGTTGGCTATCGGTTTCGCAAACCAGATTCCCCATCGTGAAACTGCAATCTTTTCGCTTTCGGATTACTCTATTATCTGCTGTTCTGGCAAGTGTTGCTCTGATTGGCTTTAGTATTGTTTCGTGGTGGTTGATTTACGATGCTAAGGTCAAGCGTCTTGATGCTGAAATCAAGAATCAGTTAATCCAATCTACCCGCCCGCAATCGACGCAATGGGATGTTTATAGTAATTCTTTGCCATCAGTTTTGGGCATGAATGATGGGGAAACAACCGCGGCTTTGCTGGTGACTGATAGAGATGGTAATTTGCTCTACCGATCGAGCCAGTGGCAAGATGGACTTGATGCTAATTCATTATGGCGATCGCTGCCCCAACCCCCTCCCGATCCTGCCAGAATACCTTTTCAATTAGAACCTCCCCCTCCACCAAATTCACTCTATCCACCACCTCCCCATCCACCGCATTCACTCTATCCACCACCTCCCGATCGACCGCCTCCCGATCGAATCGATTCATTTTCACCGAGAGAAAGAAGACCCCCGCCCGATCGGCCTCCTCAATTCGATCGACCGAATTTTCCTCAAGTTTTCCAGGCTAAGCTAGCAACCCAGCGTACTAGCAAAGCTGTTTGGCGTGTGGGCGCGATTCATTCTCCTCAAACTCAAATAGCGATCGCTGTTAACTTACAAGCGATCGATCGGGAAATGGCATCGATTGGCAATATCTTTCTAATTTCTATTCCCGCAGTGCTGTTATTCGTAGCAGGTGGAGCGTGGTTGATATCGCGGAGTATTCTGTATCCCATTGGGCGACTCACGATGGCTATTCGCAATGTTACCGTACAAGGGCTAGATCGCCGCGTCCCTGTTGGTTCAACGGATATAGAGTTTGTACAATTAATTTTTGTGTTCAATCAGATGTTAGAACGTCTGGAGCGAAGTTTTAAACAAGCTTCTCGTTTTAGTGGAGATGCTGCTCATGAACTGAAGACACCGCTGGCAATTTTGCAAGGCCAACTAGAACGGGCTTTGCATCAAGTTGAATCGGGTTCTGAGGTACAGCAAACCCTGAGTAATTTATTAGATGAAGTGCGCCGTTTGAGTGAAATTACCCGTAAACTTCTCTTACTTTCTCTAGCCGATGCCGGACGCATGAACTTAAATTCGGTTGAGGTAAATATGTCGGCTTTGCTATCGGAAATTGCCGAAGATATGGAACTGCTAGCACCGCATTTAGACGTGCAAATGACAATTGCTCCTAATTTATATATCAAGGGCGATCGCGATTTGCTGGTGCAGGTTTTGCAAAATCTGGTGGGTAATGCGATTAAATATAATTTACCGAAGGGTTGGCTGAGGTTACAGGCTAACTGTCAGGAAAAAAGAGTAATTGTCAAAATTGTCAATAGCTCTCAAGATATTTCTTTGAGGGAGCGCGATCGTATTTTCGAGCGCTTCCATCGCGGCGACTCCACTCAGATCCAAAAAATCGAAGGATCGGGATTGGGGCTAAGTTTAGCAAGGGAAATCGCACGGGCTCACGGCGGCGATATTCAACTAGATGCTGCCATACTTGGTCAAACAGGGTTTATACTGAGTTTACCTGTGGGCGATCGCGATTAACCCGATCAATGATATGGTTGCGGTTATTTTCACTTTAGCTCAGCGATCGGGTTAACTTAGAATTGAGAGTTTTTAGGAGTTGAAGTGGGAGCTATATTTCCGCGATCTCGCCACAGCAACAACGGAATGGTTAACGTTCCTAAAATCATTACAACTCCAGTCATAATCCAAACTAGCACGCGATTTGGGCGATAATCACCTCGCTCAATTTGCCAGAAAACTCGATTATAACGCCATGCTGCTAAGGCAATGACCGCAATTCCAAAAACGACCAGACTCAGCCCTAAAGTTTCCGAGTTGAAGAAGGGAGGGGAGGAAACTTCTTGCTGAGTCACTGTAGCTTGAAATTGATGGAGAAATAAACTGAACCGAGCGATCGCCAACCCAAAACCAATTAAACCGATTGAAGTTCGCAACCATGCAAGAAACGTGCGTTCATTTGCCTGATGTTCCCGCTGTCGGTCTATTTTAGCACCCTTGTTCATCAACCCTACCTTTATAAAATATCTTAAGCTTTCCCTCGTTGATTATTGTTTCAGTTGAGATTGCGGAGGGAAGTAAGCTGTTCTGTATTTAAATTGTCTGTCAAAAAACAATTAAACTCTTGTGGGGTGGGCGTCTCGCCCGCCCTGAATATACAATTTAAATGCGCGACAGCTTAAGCTGTGGAGCATTTAAACCACTAACGATCCAGGTAGGGTGCGTCAGCTAGAACACGCTCCGCTTACATGGGAAACGCTTCTTTACTGACGCACCTTACAATCGTCTTTTAAATGCCGAACAGCTTATCGGTATGGCGATCGCGATTCATCATTACCAAAAAATATAGTATCAGTAAATCGACAAAAAAGCGATCGCCCCCATCTCTACCAACACAAAAGAAGAGGACACAGAAGAGGACACAGCAATGCTGTGTCCCTACAAATACTGCGGTTAAAACCCAGTTTAAAAAGACTTAGCCGCCCCGCCTGACTGAGCCTTTTTCTGCAACCAATCCTTGCCCAATCTGATTGTCACATCCGATTGCAAAGCACCCGTACTCTCAACCAGCACATCCCCAAAACCCAAAGACTGGCGAATGGCTTGAGCACTTTTAATATCCCCATCTTGAGCTACTAGAGTAGTTACCTCCAGCGGTTCTGGCCAATCCTTGTAAACCTGAACATTTCGATAACCGGCTTGAGTCAGAGTATTGACAAAATCTTCAACAGCAGATTCATCTCCGGTACTATCTTGAATCGCCACCTTCAGAAAAGTCGCATCAGCATTCTCAATTGTCCAACTATTCTGACCGAAGTCAAAATGTTCTGCCACCAGAGTTTCGATCGCACTTTGGTCTGGCAACCAAAAACTTGCCTTATAGTCCTTGGGATCGCTGAACTTGCCGGGAACCATCAACATCTGCACGCTGGCGCGATCGGTTTGAGTCGCAAAACCAGCCAAAGCCACCAATTCTTCTATACTCAAATTTGTGTCAAGGTGAGACTGAATCACCGACAAAATCTTCGGTAGCCGAGACAGCAAACCTACATTTACTTCCTGTTCCACAAAAGCCCGCATCAACAATTGCTGGCGCTGCACCCGCCCGATATCGCCCAAATCGTCGTGCCGGTAAAGTAAATATTGCACGATTTGTTCGCCGTTGAGTTTCTGTTTGCCAGCCTTTAAATTTATATATAAATGCTGGCTTTCATCGGTATACTTCATGTCTTTAGGGACATTAATTGTAATGCCGCCAAGTGCATCTACCAAACTTTTGATGCCTTGAATATTGACCGTGACATAGCGGTCAATTCCCACACCGCCCAAGAGTCCGCTGACTGACTTCGCTGACGAAGCCGGGCCGCCGTAGTAATTAGCTTCGTTGATTTTCACCACACCCCTACCTTCAACATAGGTGCGGGTGTCTCGCGGAATGGAAAGCACGCTTAACTTTTTATTTTGAGGGTCAAACCTAACCAACAGCATCGTATCGGTTAACCCCTTGAAAGAGTTTTGCCAGACATCGTATCCAAGCTCCTTATCGGGATGGCCGTCGAGGTCTGAGCTGAGAACTTTAAGTCCTAAAACTAAAATATTAACTGGGCGAGTCAGCTCCGGCATCTTCATGCTGAGCTTTGCCATGTCGCCTTGAGAAAATACTGCTGCTTCTTCAGGACTCAACTTTTGTTGCTGAAGCGGCGTTGTGGAAAGGGACACTGCTAGCAACGCTCCGGCTGTGGCTGAGAGCATGGCTACTCCAGCCAAACCAAAACCAAAACCCAGCCAGCGGCCTCGATGGGGCTGGGAAGCTTTTTTGGTTGAAGGTTGAGCAGTTGATTGTTGGATAGGGTCTTGATTAGGAATTTTTTGAGCTGGCACAGGCTTCCTCACACACAACAAAAATAAAAAAGATAATGGCAATATGTAGTATCAAGCTGAAGACGCAATCAATCAATACGGTAAGGGTTCAAAAGAGCCCTAAATTATGATAAATGTTTGCCCACCACTTGCTCCGCTACGCGGCTAATTCCGGGCAACCATAGCGGTTGACGCTTCCAGAGGCGAACCATCAGTCCCAGAGCAACGATGAAATAGCTGGTTGTCAGCAGGCTACTCATTAATAACATGGGAAGTGTCGGAGATTCCGCAGAAATCGCTCCCGCTTCTAAAAGAATATGTCCTAAGAGCCAACTAAAAGCAAGGGCAATTGCCAAGCGGCTGACGGCTTGGCGTTCGGGGCTGCCCTGACGGCGGTAAAGATTCCACAGGGCGGGGAAAAAGCCGATGACTGGGATCATTAATACAAACAGACTTGCACGATCGAGTTCAGGATTTTCTAAGGGCTCTGTATTTTTCATCATTCGCTACTCAACATTTGCAGAAGGTCAATCGATTTTAGATTTTAGATTTTAGATTTTAGATTGAAGCATTGACCCCACGGATAAATTCGGGCGCTTGTTTATCGGATACAGGTTTTTTATTTCTGGACGGATGAATTTGGGAGCTTGTATCCTGGATGCTTTCGGTCAGATTTTGCACAAAAGTTATTTGTTAGAGGGAAAATTAATATCCTAAAACAAAATTCCTTTCTTCAGGGCTGGTGCGATCGCCAAACTTGTCTGTCAGAGGCAAAATTTTTCGGCGATCCAGATTCCGCGACCGATCGTTGGCAACTTTTCGACCCGGAGACCCGTATTTTGATAAACTGGATACAGCACAGGAGACAGGAGAACAGACTTAGCCATGACCCAATCCCAAAAATCAATCGTTATTGCTCCATCCATATTATCAGCCGATTTTAGCCGTCTTGGAGAAGAGATTCAGGCTGTCGATCGAGCAGGGGCTGACTGGATTCACGTAGATGTGATGGACGGTCGCTTTGTTCCTAATATTACTATCGGGCCGCTGATTGTTGAGGCAATTCGCCCCGTTACGACCAAGGTGATCGATGTCCACTTGATGATTGTGGAGCCCGAGAAGTACGTCGAGGACTTCGCTAAGGCTGGTGCTGACATTATTTCGGTTCACGCCGAACATAATGCTTCGCCTCACTTGCACCGCACCCTCGGCCAAATTCGGGAATTGGGCAAAATGGCTGGTGTGGTTCTGAATCCTTCAACGCCTTTGGAGTTGATCGAGTACGTGCTGGAACTTTGCGATTTAGTGCTGATTATGAGCGTCAATCCCGGCTTTGGCGGTCAAAGTTTTATCCCGGCTGTTTTGCCGAAAATTCGCCAGTTGCGTAAAATGTGCGACGACAAGGGCCTCGATCCTTGGATTGAGGTGGATGGCGGTTTGAAGGGGAACAATACTTGGCAGGTGCTGGAAGCGGGCGCAAATGCGATCGTCGCTGGTTCTGCTGTGTTTAAGGCGAACGATTACGCAGGCGCGATCGAGGGTATCCGCCACAGCAAGCGCCCGACTCCCGAGTTGGCGGCGGTTTAGTTGAAAATGCGATCGAGTCCGGTGAATTACCAATAATAATAAAAGTGGTTTGAAGTCAGGACGAATAATCCTTATTTAAAAATGGAAGAGCAAATTCTTCCATTTTTTTTCCGATAGAGAAGCGAATGTATAGCAGTTGACAGTTGACAGTTGACAGCAAACAGCAAACAGCAAACAGCAAACAGTTGACAGTTGTTATTTGTTATTGGTGATTTGTTATTGGTCATTGGTCAACCTGCTGTATAATATAGCTAGGTCAAAAATGGAAAAGCTAATAACCAATAATTTCTTGATGGTACCCGCCACGTGATTTATCCGTGGGGTCGCCTCTAAAATCTAAAATCTAAAATCTAAAATCTAAAATCGAATGACGATCGCCATTACCCGCCATCCAACAAACGAATTAGCCGAACGCGGTTGGCGCACAGAAGAAATCGTCCAACCCGATGGCAGCACGGTTTTCGAGGATATCCCCCTGACCTCTGAAGAATTTCTCCATCCAGAAGAGGGATATCATTTGCCAAATAGCACTTTTCACGATCGCATAGCAGGAGATATTAAAGATATTCTCACCCGTCGCTACGCTAACGATCCAACAACAGCGGTTTTTCGCGATCTCATAATTCGCTGGGAAATTGCGGATTTCAAAGATCATTGTCCCGATACTTGTGTGGTGTTTGGCATTCAAAATAAAGAGCAGGTGCGGACAGAGTTTTTAGTGAACTCTGAAGGCGCGTGTCCGTCTTTAATTGTTGAAGTGGTTTCGCCTCGATATCGCAAAGAGGATCGAGAAATCAAAGTCCAACAATACGCGAGGGCCAGCGTGCGGGAATATATAATTTTCGATCGGCGGCGCCAGCGAGGTCAAATGCTGGATGAGGTGTTGGGCTACCGTTTAATAGATAACATCTACGTGCCGATTACTCCCGATGAAGAGGGACGCATTATGTGCGAAACGGTGGGTTTGTGGATGGGATTGCATGATGGCGAGGTGGTGATGGTGGATGCTCAAACTCAAGAACGCCTGCTCAGAGCTATAGAGCTCGAACAGTGGGCGATTCAAGCCCAAGAGCAAGCCTCTCAAGCCCAAGAGCAAGCCTCTCAAGCCGAACAGCGAGCTACTCAAGCCGAGCAGCGAGTTGCCCAATTAGCCGAATTTTTGCGATCGCACGGTATCGATCCCGATCGAATTTGAGCTTTGGCGGTTGCTTTTTTAACCGAAAAACTGGTTTTTATCCCTATGATTGTCATTTCGGGGTAGCATAAAATTCACTCAACGATCTAATTAATCGATGCAGAACCTCGAATTATCATTGATGTAGTCCTTTCTAGATAGCAGATTACTCCGCCCACAATCGCGGGAACCATTGCTCGACTGCCATTGTCGGAAATCCCAACCGAACGGCTCCTTTCGGAGAATCCGCGACTAGCAAACCTCGTTCGATTAAACGTTTCAACACCGATCGCGCCTGTCTTTCCTGATACCCCGCGATCGCTGCCGCACGCCCTCGCGCAATTTCTCCCTCCAAAAAAGCTGCTTTCAATAACGCAAAACTTCCTGGCAAGAGCGATCGCTGCTTTATCGCGATCGCCACATTCGCTTCAATTCGATTTAAGAGTTGCGTGGGTTCCAAAAGCTCTGTCATGAAATCAATCTGGTCAATGCAAGTTTCTAGAAAAAACTCGCAAAACTGGACTAATCCCGCCATTGTGAGATTACCTCGACCATCATAATCGTTCAGCCGTTGCAGATCGGCTTGTGCTAGCAGCGATCGATAATCCTGCATTTTCCGCGCCAATCCTCGCGAGACTGACCACAGGCTATTTCCTATTCCAATGCGTTGAAAATAAGCATGGGAAAAAAGTCGCACGACTCGCCCATTACCATCTAAAAATGGATGAATCCAGACAAATCGATGGTGGGCGGCAGCAGCCACAAGAATTCGATCGACCCCCGAGAGCCGATCGGGGCTATAGACTCGGGCAAAGCGAGCGAGAAACGCGGGTAAAGCATCCGGTGGAGGGGGGATATGGCGACCGATTTGCACGTTCGCCGAACGCCATTCTCCGGGTCGAACGGCGACCTCTCCAAGCTGCCAAAAAGCTTCCGGCAGGCGTTGATAAAATTCACGATGCAATTGTTGAATGAATTCCGGGCTGACAACATCCAGTATTTGCCAATTTGGATCGAGATCTAACAGGCTCTGAACTTCGATGTGAGCTTTAGCTTCAAGTTGCAAGTTACGCTGTTCTGGATCGCTAGAAAAGTCTTGTGCCAGAGCGCGTTCGATATCAATTGGTCGGGTGCGATGACCTTCAATTAGGTTGCTGTAATAGCAATTCATCGATCGCACTAAAGTACCGAGCGATCGCAAAACGATCGGATGCAATCCGCGAGTCAACTGCCCCGCTTTCGATGTCAGCAAAACTGCCAAGTCTTCTAAATGTCGAGTCCGCTGAGGATAAACGGGTTCGAGCAGGCTGGGTTCGTAATGTCGGTAGGGAATAGCTAACTCTGCCATTGTATTGCCGATCTAAAAAGTGGCTGAAACAGTTTTATATTCTAGCTTGCAGATGTTATTGGGCGAACTTTTTGCCGAACTTTTTGCCGATCGTGTATCCAGTATAAAAGTATCTTCGTCTTGTTCGAGCTGCGCGATCGCTCCAACCCATAGCGATTGGCTATTGGCTGAGAAAGAGGAAGCGAGTATCCTTATTATCTCCTTTGAAAATCAAAAAAGTTTGCAAAGTGTCCGGATAGACTCTCATTATCTATGTCTATTTACTTAGAGCAGAAAGATAGTTCTTCAGTATCTACTAAGTAGCAGACACTGAAAAAAATCGGCTCTCCCTGATGCTTAATGTAGAATGTAGCGAATGATACTAAATCCATTGGAGATTAACGCTGAAACCTTGATATTGCTATATCATAAGCTTACATTATCACTACAAGTACGGAAGAGCCTTAGTTATCCGGTAAATTTAGTATTCTAACTTAAGTCTATGGAACCATTAACTGCTGGCGCGATCGCTCTTGTCGCCCTCTTATTAAACAAAACCTTTGAAAAGACAGGTGAAATCATTGTAGCTAAAGCTTTTGAAAAAGGGAACCAAGTGATAGACTCGATGAAAAACCAATCTCCTGATACAGTAAATGCCATAGAAGCAGCGGCGGAAAAAGAAATTTTTACTCTAAGAGAGCATTTTGATGAAGCCATTTTAGTAGAAATGGTAGAATTAGCTGCTCAAGCAAATCCAGAGATAAAAGCGGCTTTAACAGATTTAGCTATTAAGGTAGAAGAAGCACAAAAAGAAAACGATCATCTCAAGCAAGCGGTACAAGATTTGAGAAAAGCAGTAGAAGAACGACGAAATCAGAATTCAAGCAATCTGAATTCGACGAAGATAGCTGAAACAATCGGTAAGATTGGGACTGTAATGCAAGGATCTCGTATCAACTCTTTGCATATTAATCAACAATTTTGATTTAAGGATACCTCTTTCAGTCGGTTTTAACCGACTTAATCTATTAGCGCGGAGCTTAAGTTCTGGGCGGTATGCTTCAAACAATAACTGAGATGGTGTAATTGATATTCAATTAAAAAATGTGTATAAAAATAGCGGAACATATTGAAAGGATTGGGATTTTAATCACAAACTCTAACATAGATAACTTCAGAATTGATATATCATTATCGCATATTTTTCCATGTCTATCAGATGAGGAAAAAAAGAAAATTTTTTTGAAAGCAGTGCATGATGAAGTTAACAGAAAATTGAATTTATTTAACTACAATGGAAAACTCATTATTCTAAAAAAGAATATTCTTAGAGATTTAGTGAATCATCCTGATGTTATGCAGAAATCAATTACAGATCCAGATTCCAATATTTTCGATATATTTAACTACACAGATGGGGCTTATCGAAAATTACTGATTGTCGGCGAACCTGGTTCTGGTAAAACTACTACTTTATACGAACTTACTCAAAGGTTGATCGCAGAAGTAGAAGCAGATCAAAATAACCCAATTCCAGTAGTTATTGATTTGTTTGACTGGAAAAAAGATAAAGTATCGATGCGCGAGTGGTTAGTAGGGAAACTTAGTCGTAAATATCAGTTACAAAAGCGACTATTTAGAAAGTGGTTTGCAGAAGGTAAAATCTTGCCATTATTAGATGGACTCGATGAGGTAAAACCTGAATTTCAGCATGATTGCGTTCTCGCGATTAATCAACTTATAGAAAAAATCAATCCACCAATATATTTAGTAGTATGTTGCCGTATTGATGAATACAAAAGCTTAATTATAAATAACGACTATTCTAAACTCAAATTATTTCAAGCCATTGAGTTGCAAAAATTAACAGTTGGGCAAATAGAGAATTGCCTAAAAGACATTAAAATTAAATTTGATCCTACAGCAGCTTTCGGTGTAATTCGGTACGCTTTAATAAGTCCTAAATATTTGATATATTCTCTTCTAGCTGATTCTATTAACCTCTGTCTCTGGGAAATTATTAAAGAGCACGAACATCTCTTAGAACTACTTCGTACTCCCCTAATGTTACATATTGCTATTGAAGTATATAGGGAAATTTCGCTCAATCAATTGAGTCTCCCTGATTCCTCTGAAAGACTTCAGCCTTATTTATTTAATCAGTATATCGCTAGCAATCTGCCTCTAGAAAAGATCCCTATGAGGGAGATTGATAGAAATATCAATACTACTTATCTGCTCATCTGGCTGGCTACAAACTTGAAAAAACACAATCAAAAAGAATTCTTGATTGAAGAAATACAACCTAAGTGGTTGCCCAAATATCAAATAATCTATCATATTGGTGTAGGCTTGATTCTATCATTATTTTTATTGACAATTAGCATTTTTCTAGCTCAGATTTTCAAATTAACATTTATTTATTATTTGGGAGCTTTGATTCTTATTCTGAGCATTGCCCAGAATCCAAGCATAAAAATAGTTGACGGTTTTACTAGGTCAAATTGGTCTTTTAAACAAGTAAAATGGGCATGGATAATTAGTTTATTTGCTGCATTATGTTTGGGAGTAGTGACTTGGATAAACAAGGGACTTGTTGCTGGAGGGAAGGTTTTCTTAATTACGGCAATTGCCGCAACGCTAGTGAGTGTATCAACTGGATTTACTGGAGTTGCAAAATCGAGAAAAACCTATGCTAACCAAGGCATCATAAAATCTTGCCAAAATGCTATTATATTCGGATTATTTATAGGAGTAATTGGTACATCAATCTGTATACTGCTATATCTAAGAATTGATGGAACGCTCGATTTCTTAAAAGTCCATAAAGTCCATGCACTCTCTGGGATAATTATCGGACTCATGAGTGGTTTATTTATGGGTGGGATAACTTGTATTCAACACTCGATCCTTCGGTTGATTCTCTGTTGCAATGGTTTACCTTGGAACTTTGCTCTTTTCTTGGATTATGCAACCCAAAAGGGTTTTCTTCAGCGAATTGGTGGTAGTTATCAATTCAGACACGATTTACTAAGAGATCACTTTGCTACTGAACTACCCCGTTATCAAAACAACCTATAATCAACCTCTTGCCCAAGTTAATATTTTGCTTTGGGAGAGAATCGGAGTGGATGGTGCGTTGGCATTAAAGTTAAATTCGTGAAGCAGCACAGGGTAGTAGCAGCAAACAGGTAGGAACATCAGCCACGTCAGTATTGACATTTCATAATTATTTTTTTATTTGGGAGAAAAAACACACCAGATTTTTTTATGCTACAATTCGAGGAAAAGCTAAATTTGGCAAACTTAAATACCATAGTAAATTTAGCCAGTAAAAAAATATTGAGCCATAAGGAGTGAGCAAGATGAATATCTACAAATACTTCCTAACCATTTTGGCAACAACATTAGTGGTAGGGACTTCAGTACCAGCCTTATCTCATCCCTTTCAACCAAGGCAAATCCTTCGTGTTGGGCAGCTAGTTACCCGTGGTGGGCAGCCAGTTACCCGTGTTGGGCAGCTAGTTACCCGTGTTTGGCAGCCAGTTGCCCAGTGCTTTCAAAAGAATGATGATTTTGTGGAATTCTTAGCCAAAAAAAACACTAAAACTATCCTGAAAAATATAGGAAAACAATCTTTACAAAATACTCTGCCTGCGCCAATTTCTCCACCACAATCTATCAATTCAGCCAATTTATCCAGCAATGGACAAATACAAGATGATGTACGTCAAAACATTGCTCGAAATGGTGCTGCTGTTGGAACTACAATTGTAGCAGGTGGGATAGGTGATAGCTACGTCAGTTCAAACAACAACAACAATTCAAACAACAAAAACAAGCAAAATAAGGAAAGAAGTTTGAAAAGTATCGTCGCAATCCCAATCTCGTTGATTATGTACTTTTTGTAAGCTCTAATGAAGTTGCGATCGATATCTATCATAAAAATGATGCGGGGGAATGGGTGATTTTGAGCTATCGAGCGGGCGATCGAGTCGAGTTAAAAAGTATCAATTTAAGCTTGCCGATCGAGCAATTCTATAGTTTAAAAAACCTGAATTCTTAACAGCAGGATTAACTTTCAAATTGCCAGTTGACAGGTTGCCAATCAAATCCACCCCGATCGCGCGATCGCAAATGTCCAAGTCCGGGATAAGGAAAATGATAAGCAAACATTAAAGTACGATCGCTCGCAATTTTTTCCAGTACAGCTTGGCGGGTAGTTGCAGCCAGATCTCGATCGGCATCAAAAATCGGCTTCCAACTTGGATTCCACAGGTTAATTGTATGAATGTGAACCGTATCGGCAGTATGCACCATTACAGCATTTCCTGAAGCAATTCTAATCGCAACGTGACCGGGTGTATGACCGTAGGCTGGAATTGCTGTAAATCCCGGCAAAAACTCTTGGTTAACATCAAATTGAGTGACGCGATCGCGAATCAAACCTAACTGAGTTTTAGCAATTTTAATCGCCTGCTGCTTCATCTCGGCAGGCCCCCCAAAGTTCGGTAAATCCACCGATGGTTGAGTCCAAAAATTCCACTCTTGTTTGCCGATAAAATAGCGGGCATTGGGAAAATTAAACCCGCTTTTTCCATTCAAGCCACCTACGTGATCTCCATGCGCGTGAGTCAAAATCACCGCCGTAATATCGATCGGTTTAATCTGTACCTGCTGCAAGTTTTCGAGCAGCTTGCCAGCGGTTGCTCCATTTAACAAGCCGCTGCCTGTATCGATTAAGACTTTGTTTTCCCCGGTATCCACTAATAAAACATTACAATCAACTGCGAGAGTTTCCCCTTGAAAACCCTGCTGCAAAACCTCTTTCAATTTTTCGGGTGCGACATCGCCGGCAAATAGTGCTGCCGGAGGGTTCAATATTCCATCACTAATCGAAATCAGGTTGAAGTTTCCCAATTTAAATCGATAGATGCCAGCGTTGCGGGGCATCATGCGTTGAGGAGTTTGTGCCAGTAAACGGCCGGCGGTGGGTAGGGCGAAGGAGGCAGCGATCGCCCCTGTGAGAAAGGTTCGACGAGAAATAGGCATAGTTACTAATAGCTGACTGCGATACTATAGCAGTTGACAGTTGACAGTTATGGTATCCGAATCCAACCGCTTATCAGGCAAGGATTTTCGACTCTATTGATGAGCTATTTGATGTCCTAACCGATGTGGCGGTTGCTATATTTATCGAAAGAGATATGGCTAATATCATGTCCGCTCGAATGACCGCGATTGGATTTGTTTGTAGTGAGGACTTTAGTCTTTATAATCGAAGGACTAAAGTCCGATGCTGCGAACCTTTTTTCTGGTGGTAATTGAGCGGACGTGATATCAAGATTTTTTACGATCGCACCCGCAGCGTCAGGCGCACTGTATCCCCAATAAAGTGAGGAATGCGCCAGCTAAAGAGGCATTTTTTGATAGTTTTCAGCAACTCCACATCCGCCAAAGTCGAAGCACCGGCATCCACGACTATTCGGCTGGCGCGGGGAGCGTGTCACTTTTGCGATGAGTATTTATACTTAAATATTTCTTCGCTTACCAATTAAGCCATTTAAGTAAGCACATCGATGAGCCAATACCTGCCCAATATGTTCTGATTTCCAACTTGCTCCAGATATTTTAATTCGTCTAGCTATTTGCTTAATTCCTGATTCTACTGCGCCAGAGCCAATTGAACATATTTCATCTATGAAGGAAAACTTCGTAATTAATAATTCTTTCTTGGTGCTTTTCCTTCATATTTGCAAAAATTAACTGCTGTTTTTCTCTTTAACTCTGTAAATAGTGCTTTTGCACTTTTTACATTTCCTTTCCATAAATATGTTTCTGCTTGCTTCAATCGCTTAATTGAACCGCCTACTTTCTGAAGATTTTCATTCAAATGATACCAGTCCAGAATTTCCCTTCTGTCCTGTTTACAACTAATTTCCTTGAATATATTCCATACACCATCATGTCCATCACCTAAACAATTTACTGGTTTTGCTAGTGGCTGTTGATTTGCCCAATTAACGATCATCTCATTTTGGTCGAAACTGGCTACTATGCCTGCTTCCGACACAATTGCTTTATAGTCTTTCCACTCGGATTTTTCTCCGAGTGGTGTTATCAATCGTGCTTTTCCACCGTCTGCACTTAACTCGGTAATATCTGCTGTTGCGTAAGGCTGCTCAAATTTTTGATAATGTACTAATATGAGTTGTGTCGAGAGCTGGAACCGTAATCCCTGTTATATATTCAATATCTTTGGCTGCATTTTGATATGCAACATTAGCACTCAGTCTTAAACAACAGTTTTCTAAATGTGGACTCAATCTACTCCCACTCCCACACCCTAGTTTATCTGCTTGCTTTTGGGTGATGCTTAAATCACCTAATGTACTTTTTAATCTCTTTACCCTTCCTGCTTTTGTCCCGCTCGCTGAGTAGATAAAAAAATTCCGATCTGCGGTGTCACATGAGTTAACACCTTATCTTTAACCGTGATCTCGATATCTTCTAATGTTTTCAACGATTTCGGGTCACAATCAGCATACAGGATTGCCGAAATAGCCTCTACATATGTTTGAATCGCCTGTTGTTGTTCGGGAGTCATGATTCATTCGCCACTAATTAAGACATCATTACTATTTTCGCCTATTTTGCTCAACAATAGCTCAAAGCTACTATTCTGCTTTTTCTGAGCATTTATACTTATTGCAAAAGTGACACGCTCCCGCTGGCGCGCACCTTACCGAAGACAATTTCTAACACCAATTCGCCGTTTGTACCGGGCGGCACAGTCAGATTTGCCAAGTGTTCGTTTAAACTATCGATCGCCACTTCATCCAACCCCGCAGCGCTAACGACTTCTACAGGTGATGTGCCGCGCGGGCCTTTTGCGCGCCTTCTGCGCGCCTTTGACGGTGTACTTGGGGCGCTGCCGGGGGCTGGTGCGGACAATGGATATATTATCTCTTCCTCCATGCAGTCAAATGAGAAGCCGTGTGCACCCCCTGCGGGTTCTCCAAAGCAGGCCCGCAACCTCATAAACTCCGCAACAGGTTCGGAGCTTAGGCTATTCCTTGCCAGCAGCGTTTTGCCAAATACACCTCCATATTCCACAGCTTCCGGCATTGCTACCGGTACATTCATCGCGATCGATTCCGTACCCGGTTCGACGCGCACATCATCGCTTACAGCCACAAAAGCCGTGTACTGCGACAGAAGCTGATAGGTTAGGGCCGTTTCTGTCACCGTTTCCACCTCCACCTTGGTTTCGTACTGCACCATCTGATTCATCAAATCTTTGATGCGGTGCCGCCCCCAAAGCTGGGCAACTGCCGGATTTCCAGGATCGGTAAAGTCGAGTCGGTAGGTTTGGACGTACTGGTGTCCGCCTGCGCTAACCCCTTTAATATGAAGCGTTCCAGCTTCGCGATCGCCCTTTTTCCCAAACAGAAGCAGCGGTTGTTCGGCAAATAAATCCGGCGCAACTGACGGATAAATTATCGGACTTTCGCCCTCTCCCTGCCAAGTAATTTCTAGATTTATTAACACCGGATTGTTGATTTGCCGGAAGAACTTTTCCACAAATTCATTAACAGGTTCGTCGTGCCGGATAATCCGCGAGATTCCCCGCCCGATTTCCGCAATGCGATCGAGCAAAAAGCGATTGACGGAACTCCCCGCACCGAAGCTGTACAGCCGATTCCCCGATTTGAGATGTTGCTGCACTTCGGCGAGAACTTCGTTTTCGTTGCCGATGTAACCGTCGCTGAGGAATACCACAGTTCGCAAGCGCCCGGATGGTGCGGGAAAATCGATCGCCGCCCGAATCCCGCCCAACATTTCCGTACTATTGTCAGCGCGCAGTTTGTTGATATATTCGATCGCCTGTTGTCGATTTTCTGCTGTATTCGGTAGCGGTTGTTTTGACAGTTGTCGCACTTTGTCGGAAAAATCCAGAATCGAGAAAGTATCCGCTGGATTCAATCCGTTAATAAATTGCCGCAACAATGCCTGACATTGCTGCAAAGGCGCACCAGACTGCGAACCGGAAGTATCGACTAAAAAAACGACATCTTTCGGCACAATTTCATCGGTTTTGTACTCGATCGCCGGAATCAAGTAAACTGCAAAATGCCCGCCGCGGTCGTCCGAATGATTTAATACCGTCGATTGAGTTTCTCGACCCGCAATTTGATAGCGAACAATCAAATCTTTGTTGGGAATTGTATCTTGATTTCCCAATTTAACGCGCACCATTAGCCCATTTTTCTGCTCGTTTGCTAAAGCAGTTTGGGGGGAGTCGAAATATTCTATTTCCAGTTGGTGGGATGGGGAATTGACGTTACGAATCGGTACGCCAGCTTCAATTTCCAGCGTCACGCCGATATCGTGTCCCGATCGCCTTCCCGGTGGCAAAATCGGGGCATTCAGCCGCGACGCATCGGGAACAATATCGGTAGACGAATTGACTGTCATTGGGGCTGGGGCGCTACCACTAGCAGCCGTTTCATCCAGCGGCGTACCGGGAATATATCGCGGCCCGACAACCATCGGAAAAATGAATTCGTAATCGCCAGCTAAAAATTTTAAACTGTCAGTGTAGCGAATCGTGACATCGATTGATTCACCCGGTTTGATGTTGGCGAGGGACTGGGTGAAAATATTATCTCGCTCCTGTTCCAGCAAACCCGCAGTCCGCCCTTCTTGTTTGGCTTTTTCGTAAATTTGTTGGGCTTCTTCGCGTTTTTTGATGCTGCCTTTAATGGTGCGATCGCCAATTTTAATTTCCATCTCATCTACCGCTGCTTCCGCAGGTAGCGGGAAAATATAGACTGCTTCTAATGGCTTGGTGAAAGGATTTTCAAATTGCTGCGAGACTTCAACTCGCGATAAATTTCCGGCAATTTTTGCTCGGACTTCTGTATGTTTCAGGGGAAAAATAAGTTGTTCTCCCTCTGGGGAACGCACGTATAATCCACTGGTTCGATCGGTTGGAGATTTCAAGGATGGCATAAAAGTAGTCCTCTATAAATGATACATCAAAAGGAACTGCAACACGCATCGTCTCGACTGCCTTCATTCTAGCAATTTCAATCGGAAATTCCGGTAGCATTGGAATTATTAGTAGCCGAAATTAGGAGACGGATCTTGGAGTGTCCCTACAATATTATTTTGGGTAGGGACACTCCAAGATCCGTCTCCTCTATATCATTCCGGTGCAACCGGATTTGATATGATTTAACCGCAGAGTACGCAGAGGAAGGGGAGAGAGAGATGAATGATATCAATTTCGGTTGCACCGGAATGATGTTGACGGTTAACGGTTAACTGTTCACTCCAATTTACTATCCCGATGCTGGCGGATTTGATATGACTGGGTTTGAAGTTAAGTTGACACCAATGGACACGGCAAAGTCGGGTCCCCAAGGGTATCGATTTAGACCGCTACAAAATCGGTAACATTAATCAGCCCTGTTGACACATTGCTGAGAGTTGCTAACAGTTGACCGGAACTGGTAACTCGGAGCAAAGTAGAATTATTTTCTACAGTAATGCTCAGTTGCGAGAAACTTAAACCGCCAGTCAAGCCGATCGCATCGCGACCATCTTGAAAGTCTAAAATAGTCTCGCTGCCGTAGTCGATACCTAAGATAAATCGATCGTCCCCAGTACCTCCAATCAAAGTATCATTCCCCTCATTTCCAAATAACCAATCGTCCCCAGCACTACCCAGTAAACTGTCTTCATCCTTGCCGCCATAAAGAGTATCGTTTCCAGCATCACCGTTGACGGTATCCTGACCTTCATTGCCAAACAACAAATCGTTGCCCAAATCACCACACATCTGGTCTTGACCGCCAGCGGAGCCGATCGCCAGAGGGCTGCCAATATCCCCGTACATAGTATCTTCTCCGTCGCCACCACAGAGAGTATCGCTGCCCTCATTCCCAAACAGCACGTCGTTGCCCAAGTCTCCTAGGGCCAAATCATCACCCTTGCCGCCATAAAGAGTATCGTTTCCATTACCGCCAGAAAGGGAATCTTCGGCTTCTTGCCCGTTCAGGTAATCATCGCCACTGAGGCCAAATAGCAAATCGCGGCCTGTAGAATCGATGTCTGAAGGGTTAAGAGTACCACCGTATAATGTGTCGTTACCCTCATCGCCAATTAAAGTATCGCTCTGTTTGTCTCCAAAAATTATGTCGTCATCTTTGCCACCGTAAGCAACATCTTCATTCTCGCCCGCAAAAATTAAATCATCTTTAGCACCCCCGTTGAGGTAATCATCGCCCTCATTGCCAAACAGCACGTCGCTATCTTTGGCAGAGGGAAGAATGGTTATATTTCCTAGATCGATGCTGAGGTAAGATCCGCCATAAATATTGTCATTGCCAGCGAAGCCAACCTCCAAGTCGTTACCATTTAAGCCGTTGATATTGTCATTGTTAATCGAACCCTCCAGAAAGTCGTCGCTTTCTGTACCGTTGGTGGTGCTATTTGTTTGGTTGGGGCCGCGAATAGCAGTCTGGCTGGGAAAGGTTATCTGCTTGCAAATGCAATCTTCGTCTTGAGTTTCTGGCGTTGGCGTCGGAGTTGGAGTTGTTGTCGGAGTCGGAGTTTCCGTTGGAGTCGGAGTCGGAGTTGTTGTCGGAGTCGGAGTTGTTGTCGGAGTCGGAGTTGTTGTCGGAGTCGGAGTTGTTGTCGGAGTTGGAGTTGTTGTCGGAGTCGGAGTTGTTGTCGGAGTCGGAGTTGTTGTCGGAGTTGGCGTCGGAGTTGGAGTTGGCGTCGGAGTTGGAGTTGGCGTCGGAGTTGGAGTTGGCGTCGGAGTTGGAGTTGGCGTCGGAGTTGGAGTTGGTGTTGGAGTTGGTGTTGGAGTCGGTGTCGGCGTTGGAGTTGGAGTTGGTGTTGGAGTCGGTGTCGGAGTTTCCGTTGGAGTTGGAGTTTCCGTTGGAGTTGGAGTTGGAGTTTCCGTGGGAGTTTCCGTTGGAGTTGGAGTTTCCGTGGGAGTTGGAGTTGTCGGAGTCGGAGTTGGAGTTGTCGGAGTTGGAGTTTCCGTGGGAGTTTCCGTGGGAGTTGGAGTTGTCGGAGTCGGAGTTGTCGGAGTTGGAGTTGTCGGAGTCGGAGTTGTCGGAGTCGGAGTTGTCGGAGTTGGAGTTGTCGGAGTTGGAGTTGTCGGAGTCGGAGTTGTCGGAGTTGGAGTTGTCGGAGTCGGAGTTGTCGGAGTTGGTGACTCCAAGTCGTCATTTGCGATCGTACCTATGCCCGTCGCTTTGGTAATAGTCGCATTGACAGCGGTGCTGAGGTTGACGTTAAATGTTTCGTCAGTTTCAAACTTAGAATCGCCGTTGACAGCAACAGTAATAGTTTTTGTCGTGTCCCCGGCATTGAAGGTGACGCTGCCTGTGGCCGCCGCGTAATCGCTATCAGCAGTGTTAGCAGTACCGTCTGACGTGGCGTAATTGACGGTGACGGGCAAGCTAGAAGCTGCTGAGAGAGTGGCGGTAAAAATGGCGCTAGCAGTACCCGTATTGCCCTCGGTAACAAGTACATCACCGATCGAGATACTAGGAGTATCATCATTGGCGATCGTAGCAGTGGCGGTGCTGGTGGTGACAGTCGAACTTTCCGGCGCTGCGGTCAAATTTGGGTTGCTGAGGGTGACGGTAATTGTCTCGTCAGGTTCAACTGCGGTTTCGCCCAAGACATCCACAGCAATAGTTTTAGTTGTTTCGTTGGCGGCAAAGGCGATCGTCCCTGTGGCGCTAGTAGCCCCCGCAGCATTGATATTATTGTAGTCTGCGCCGTTGCTCGCGGTACCAGCGATCGCATAATTTACTGTACTCGCTACCCCCGTGCCGCCGCTGCGAGTGACGGTGAATGTGACGGGTTTAGTGCCGGAGTTGCCTTCAATTAAGGAACCTGTCGCTGGATTTGTGAGTGCGATCGCATAAGCAATCGAGTCATTGGCTGCAATAGTCACCGTAGCATTGCTGCTGGCCGGTGCGATCGTATAATTCCCATTTCCCAAATTTAATCGCAGCGTTTCTGCAACCTCCGGTATTGCGTCATCAACTGGGGTGAGAATCACATCCACAAAGCTTTGCCCGTTGGCAATAGTGACGGGAAAGGTACTGCCCAGATTGTAGTCAGCAGCAACAGCGGTACTACTGCCATCAATGGCGAGATTCACCGTCAAATTACCGACTGTGCTATCACTGCGGCTAACGCGGAAAGTGCCTGTGTCGATCGGGTTTTCCGAGGCTGAATTATCGAACGCGGTAATGCTCACAATCTGCTGTACTTCAACAGCGCCGATGTCAGCAGCAGTGCCAGAAGGCCGAGTTAAGCCGCGCTGATCCGTAGCAGGTGCGATCGCGTTATTACCCCTGTCAAGAGCAGGGCTTCCAGGGAGTAAGACGTGCGTCTGCGTTGGGCCGCCATTATTCGCCAATGTTCCTAGTCCGGGAGTTAGATTAACAATATCGCTGCCCGTGCCAAGCGTACCCGTGTTGCCCGTCAGGCTGCCGATCAGATTGTTGTTATTCCCGGTAATGTTGCCTGAAACGTCGGGGTTGATAGTTCCTGCTGCGGTCGAAGCATCTAAGTTACCGGCGATGATGGTATTTGTGAGGGTGATCGCCGTAGATTCGCTGAATATGCCACCGCCATTGTCAGTGACGCCGTTGTTGGCGTCTGAGTCGGCCGTGTTATTGGTGATGGTGCTGTTAGCGATCGTTCCCGCAGTACCGCTCCACCAAATAGCACCGCCTTTTTGTACGGCCGTGTTGGCGGAAAGCGTACTGTTAGTGATGTTGAGAGTGCCGGCGCTGTAGATTGCGCCACCTCCTGAAAAAGTACCTGTTGCATCACTTGCTTTGTTGCCGGAGAAAGTGGTGCCGGCGATCGTCAGCGTACCTTCGTTGTAAATGCCACCGCCACCTTGGCCCGTCACCTCGTTGCTGGTGATGCTGGTATTAGTAATGCTGAGTTGGTTCTGGTTTCTGATGCCTGCGCCGCCGAACGCAGTCGCCCTGTTATTGCTGATGATACTGCTGTCAATTGTCCCCGGAGCATTGTTGAATATCGCCCCGCCACCGCCCGCTGTATTTAAAGAATTGAAGGTGCTGCCAGTAACGGTCATTTGAGTCCCGCTATTGTGGATGGCACCGCCTGCGTTGGCTTGGTTGTTTTGAAAAGTAGAGTTGGTGACAGTCAAAGTGCCTTCGTTGAAGATGCCGCCGCCGCTGCCACCCGGGATGTTCCCCCCTAAGATAGTCGCGCCGGAGATACTGAAGGTATTGCCACTAACGACGTGAAATACCCGATCGTTCCAACCTGCCACTGTGTTGATAGTTGTGGTGGCTGCGCCTGCACCCGTAATAGTGAGGTTTTTGGTAATGTCCAGGTCGCCAGTCGCGCCCAAGTCTTCGTTGGCACCAGCAATAGTCAGCGTGTAAGTACCCCCCGGCAGATTTATGGTGTCGCCTGTCGCAGAGTAACGAATCGCTTCCCGCAAAGAGATGCCAGCACCTCCGCCCAAAATGCCGTTATCTTCATCCGTGGTAGTGGTGACGTTGATGGTACCTAAAACACGATCGTAACTTGCGATCGCCTCTTGGGTGAATGCCAAAGCGGTCTCAATCGAACCAATTGTTACTTCTAAATCCCAGTCACCGCCTAATGCAGCACTTCCTGTCAGGTTTTTGGAAGCGGCGATGTCTGCACCTGTGAGTTGATTGAGGCGTTGCAAGAACGATCGCCCCGCTATCGGTAGGGCGATTTCTGCCGCCACGTTGCAACCGTACAGGAGGATATCGGCGTTAGGGGCTAAGGCCTTTTTCCACTGCTGAAGTCGATCGCCGTATTCGTCTAGGTTGTCAGAATTTAGCTGAATTGACCCCAGTTGCAAATTTCCAGGCCCGCCGTGAGAAACTATGTGAACGGCGGAAATATCCGTGTAGCTAGCTAATAACTCTGTAATTTGCTCGACTCCATCCCCTGCCCGATCGAGTATAAATATCTCTTTCCTTGGTTCGGCGCTTGGTGCAAGGCTTTGATAATCTTCAACGGTTGGGTCAATGACAACTATTTGCGTAATTTTTTCCATGATCGATTTTCCTCGTAGATGCAAGGGAAATGGAGCTTAAAAGCGGCGATCGTCTTGCCAAAAAAATTCAAATTAGTATTGACAAATAATCATTTGAATCCACTAGCTAGGTTTGGGAAAGCTTGTAAAAGGCAAGATATAATGCTTAAGTCATAAGCAGCTTAGAACCTTACTAAGACAACACCTAGAGCAAATTTGTTCCCAATCGTAAAAATTAGTCAGTAAATATAGCGATCGACCCGATCGCGCATTCGATCCCCGACTTCTTTAAGAAATCGGGGATCTGGGGGTTCTGTTTTTTCAGGTGGGCTTACTTATTTGGAGATACTAGCGAGAATGCTTTCCATCTCAGACAGCTCGATCGCCCCGGAGAAAGTTTTGCCGTTCATAATAAAAAATGGAGTGCCTTCAATGCCCAGTTGTTGAGCGAGTTGCACGTCTTTGGCAATGGCGGCTTCGGCGGCGGGGCTATTGCGATCGGTGTTGAATTTATCTAATTTTAGATTGAGCTTTTGGGCGATCGATCCGTACAATGGTTCGCCTAACTCTTTCTGCCCTTCAAACAAAGCGCTGTAATATTCCCAGAATTTGCCCTGCTGCCCAGCAGCCCAAGCTGCTTTAGCTGCTGGCAGTGCTTGAGGGTGAATTGAAGTCAAGGGAAAATGCTTGTAAGCTAAAGTAACTTTGTCCTGGTGTTTTGCCATAAACTGCTTGACAGTATCGTGAGCGCGCGCGCAAAACGGACATTGAAAGTCAGAGAATTCTAAAAGTACAATTTGCTGGGAAGGTGAGCCCGTGCTGGGAGAATCCCCGATCGTAGATTTGGGATTAGTTGTCATCTCCTTCAAAAATGACTGCTGCGCTGCTTTGAGAGACTGCTGCTGCTGTTGCTGGTACGCTTGTACCGAATCTAAAATTGCTTGCGGGTTTTCGCGGATAATCTGCAAGACTTGCTCTTTTAACTTGGGATCGACTGGATTACCGCCGGCTGACTGGGCGGGGGAACAACCGATAAATACCAGGCAACCTGCGAGGAGTGCAGCAAAGCAGAAGGCTTGCTGGCTGCGGAGTTTTCGCCAAATAGTGGATAGGTTCATCTTTTATTTCTCATTCACGGCAACACTTAATCCTACATTTAATTTTGCGGAGTGTCAGGTGTACCGCTGTTGACTGCTGTGCAGCTATTTTTATATGTGATTTTATATGTGAGGAATAATTAGTAATATCAATTTCGGTTGCATCGGAATTAATATTACCCGAAATCAGGACACGGCACTGCCGTGTCCCTACAATTAATCGCGGTAGGGAAACGGCACTGCCGTGTCCTCTATATCATTCCGGCGCAGCCGGAATTGATATAATTTTAATCAAAAAGATTTGCAGTCAAGAGTGCAAGTGTTGGCTCGATTATTTGCGGTTGTTGAGCCATTTAGCCGCAACTATACCCAAAATACCCGCCACAATTGGATTTCCCAAAAACTTCATCAAACTCGGCTGTTCTGCCAGCACTTCTTGGAAAATATCCGGGTGATTGTGATAGGTGAACGAGGCAAGCTTGGTAACATCGTCAGCATTCATGCGGCTGGCGTGGTGAGTAGAAAGTCCTAGCTGCTTTTCCAAGGTGCGATCGTTCAATCCTCTCTTGCCCAAATGCTTGAAGAATTCGCGGGCCACGTCGTCGAGTTCGTTTGGCTTAATTTGGGCGATCGCCTTTTGCAATTCCGGTTCCAACTGCGCCGGCGGTAGCGAGTCGTGATTAAGAGAACGCCCGAATAATTGTTTGCGCTGATCTGGCGAAGTTCTCTGAGCAAAATCGTCAAAATTTTCGTACTCTTCACCGGTTGTCTCCGGCATCATTTCTCGATCGCCGCTTGCCAAATCGCTCATGATTTGACTTTTGTAACTATCGCTGCTACTCATGGTAACTCTCTTCCAATCTACACAACAGTTTTGTCTATACTTGAGATTGTTTCGCCTTCAAAAAACTGCGGAATATAAAACCGCCGCGCGGCTATTATTAAAGCTTTCTAACCAGTTCAAGACTTGTATTCAATCTGATTTGATTGCTGGTCGTACTTAGCCGTCAAAATCAGTTTTTTGTCAGGAGCATAAACCAAAACACTTACATCCTGATTTGGGAAATTGTGGTGAAAACCTTGTGCTAAAGATTTGGCCAAATCTTTCACTTCAGTCGGGCGGACTTGCGGGGTAATTACAACTCCCAATTTGTTATTGTCGCGCACGTAAGCATCCTGAACCAGGCCCTTAGCCGTCTTTGTTACCCATTGACCAAAATCTTGACCTGCAACGGTATTGCCGCGTTCTAGCTGCGCGTAATAACCCTGGCTGCCACCAATTGCTACAGGTACATTAGTCGGTTGTTGAGCTGAAACGCTGGGCGCGCAGGCAGTAGTAACAGCCAGCATTAATACCAAAAGTAGGCCAGCAATTATTTTGCGACTCTGCTGCAATAAACTCACCTTTTTTCCTCCGTTCAGAAAACATTTTGAAGAATAATAAAGAGGGTCAGGTTGCTCGACCCTCTCTATTAGTATTAGGATCAGTCTACTTTCTTTTTGATCTCATCTTTTACATCTTCGACCGCGTGACGAGCTTGAGCTTCTGCCTGCTTGGCTTTGCCTTCTGCTTTATCCTTCGGGTCGCCAGTAAGATTGCCTAGGGCTTCTTGAGCAGCGCCTTCGATGTTTTTGCCAACTGCCTTTGCTTTATCTTCAATGCTCATGAGTTTCTCCTAATCTGTATCTAGTTTGACGTTTTCTACTTAAATCATCATAGGTAACTAGGAGCTGGGTTGCACTCTACCTCTAGGAAGAAAAAATGAATATGGAATATGGAATATGGAATGTGGAACAGTTATTGTTCAGTCTTGGACGGACTGCCACTTTCATACTTACCGGGGGTTTTTACCATTTCTGCTGGCTGCAACGAAGTATTTAGGTAAAAAAAACGAAGGTGATGTCACCCTCGCTTCCAGGACTGTTTTTAGGAAACCCACTTTAAGATTCTAAATTTATATTAAATTCGGCCTTGTGCCTTATTGCTTCCTTCTTCTTCCTTCAAAAGACGGATGCGGGCAAGACCGTATCTCACCCACATCATAAAAAAATGGTATTAGTTTTAATCTACCTTTTGATGACATTCTTCATCTATTTTGTGCTGAAGTTCTTTTTTCAACTGTTCGACAGCCCGCATTGTTTGATCGTTTTCTTGTTTCTGCTGACCGAGGGCTTTTTCGGTTTCCTCGCCGAGCAATTTTTCTCTTGATTTTGGTAGAGTTACTTCAATGTCGCTGCCAGTGTGGGTCGCGTTTTCTTCAATATTCATTGGTTTTCACCCTATTGTTGGTAAAATTTATTATTTTAAACAAGGCTAGTTACAACTTAACCTTAGATAAATCGTAACGTAAGTCACTAATACTGCCATCTGCCTGAAGAAAGAGGGGCTGGGAATAGTTTTGAGTTTTAAACCAAGAGAAATTACGGAGACTTCCATCTGCCGAAAGGGAGATAGGAGAAGCGGAAGAGTGCGTGAGTTCGTGAAATTATTGATGACTCGCAAGGCGATCGCGTGAATGAGTAGGGCACAGCGGGGGAGGGGGAGAATTTTTCTGCGGCGCGCGCGATCGTCGCCTGAAGTGCTGAATGTCGTTTGATGAGGCTCTTTCGACATCCGTAAACGATCGAAAGAGAAATGGGAGGCCGGTTAGTGCAGACTTAAGTCTATGCTGAGAGCTTGACGGTTAAAATCAACAGGGTGCAGCAATTCCTAAGTTTTGTGGCATCGGGTTAAATAATCTGCTAAACAAGAGTTAGCATCAAGGCTAACTTCCCGCAGGATCGAACTAAAATTTCTGTTATTAGTAAAAAATATCTAAAACCCTATGGGAGCAACGAGCAGTCATCCCCTCGAAGCAGTCGGCCAGACTCGTGAGCCGATCAAAGTAGGCGTTTTGCATTCGCTGACGGGCACGATGTCCATCAGCGAAATTTCTGTGAAAGACGCGACGCTTTTGGCTGTTGAGGAAATTAATGCGGCGGGAGGGGTACTCGGACGCCCCTTGGAAGCGGTTGTAGAAGATGGAGCCAGCGATTTGCAGACTTTTGCTCAAAAAGCTAAGCAATTGCTTGTAGAAGCGCAGGTGGCGGTGGTATTTGGCTGTTGGACTTCGGCGAGCCGCAAAGCTGTACTGCCGGCTTTTGAACACAGCAGCGGGTTGCTATTTTATCCGGTGCAGTATGAAGGGCTAGAACAGTGTCCGAATATTTTCTACACTGGTGCTGCCCCAAACCAACAGATTGTACCTGGGGTGAATTACTTGCTGGCACAGGGGAAGCGGAAAATTTTCCTGTTGGGTTCGGATTATATCTTTCCCCGCACGGCAAATCTGATTGTGAAAGCTCAACTGGCGGCACTCGGGGGAGAGTTAGCGGGGGAAGTGTATCTGCCGCTGGGATCGAAGGAAGTGGGCGAGGCGATCGCACATATCTCAGCCGTGAAACCGGATGCTATTCTCAACACTCTCAACGGTGACAGCAATGTGGCTTTTTTTCAAAAGCTGGGGGAAGCTGGCTTGAAACCGGAGGATTTTCCGGTGATGTCGGTCAGCGTAGCAGAAGAGGAAGTGCGGGCGATCGGGCCGTCCAATATTGCCGGACATTTGGTGGTTTGGAACTATTTTCAAACGGTAGATACACCGGAAAATCGGAAATTTGTCAAGGCTTATAAAGCCCGATACGGGGAAAATCGAGTCACGGATGACCCGATCGAATCTGCTTATTTCGGCGTTTACCTGTGGAAGCAAGCAGTAGAAAAAGCTGGTTCGACAGATGTGGTTAAAGTCAGGGCGGCTGCTAAAAAGATTGAGTTTGCAGCGCCCTCGGGCAAGGTAAAAATAGACGCTCAAACGCAGCATACCTGGAAAACAGTGCGGATTGGTAAGGTGAGGTTGGACGGTCAAATTGAGGAGATTTGGAATTCGGGCGCATCGGTGCAGCCAGATCCTTTTCTTAAGGGCTATCCTTGGGCGGCGCCACTTGCTCGGAGGCAGATTTCTCTGGGAACTCGGGCTTCTTTGATCGGGCTGTTTGTCATCTTGGTACTGATAACTTGGATGGCTGTGGGAGTCGGGTGGATGGGTTCTGTGGAGATGAAGAACTATTTGCTGGCAATAGAAGCTGCCTCAGATCCGGCGGCGGTTCCCGAGGTATCAGTGGCGGTGCTGGTGCAGCAAACTCTCTTTGTGGCGAGCCGCACTCAGCACTGGCTGCTGGGGGCTTTGGTTTTGAGTTCGATCGCGGGGATAGTGGGTTTTGTGTCGGTGTCGGCAATTATTCGGAATCTAGGCTTGCTGCGGGAAACTGCTGAACTGATGGCGAGCGGTGATTTGACGGCTCGATCGCCTGTGGTTTCTAATGACGCGATCGGGGTGCTATCTTCTACTCTCAATACAATGGCTCAGCAAATTAGCAGTTTGCTCAACGGTTTGGAAGTGCGGCAGCGGCAGCTAGAGGAACGATCGGAGGAATTGGAAGTCGCTAAGAATGCTGCGGAAGCTGCCAACCGGGCCAAAAGCACATTTTTGGCAAATATGACTCACGAGTTGCGGACGCCCTTGAATGCGATTATCGGCTACAGCGAGCTGCTGCAAGAAGAGGCTTTGGAACTCGGCGAAGAAGAGTTTGTGATGGATTTGGCAAGCATTAATATGGCAGGCAAGCAGTTGCTCACCATTATTAGTGACATCCTGGATATTTCTAAAATTGAAGCAGGAAAGATGACTCTTTTCTTGGAGACTTTCGAGGTGTGGGATTTGATCGAGCAGGTTGTCACTACTGTTCAACCCCTGCTGGGGAAAAATGGCAACACTTCGATCGTCAATTGCGATCGCAATATTGGCACGATATACTCCGATTCGTCGAAGCTGCGGCAAGCGCTGTTGAATTTGGCGAGCAATGCTGCTAAGTTTACCGAGCGAGGCAAAATTACGATTAATGTTTGGAAGGAAGAAGGGGAAGTTTTGCCGGTGGACAATTCCGAAGAACTCCCGGCAGTTCATTTTCGGTGTCCAAATCCTTCGATCGTGTTTCAAGTCAGCGATACCGGCATTGGCATGACTGACGATCAGGTGTCGAGGCTGTTCGGAGCTTTCACCCAAGCGGACAATTCGACTACCCGCAGATACGGCGGCACCGGTTTGGGGCTGACAATTAGCCGGAAGTTTTGCCAGATGATGGGCGGGGATATTACGGTTGAGACCGAGTTTGATTGCGGTTCTACTTTTACGATACGGTTGCCGATTGAGGTTAAAAGCCAGAAAGAAGGGCAGCGCGATCGAGAAGTCGAAGAAAATAAGTTAGACACGAGTACAGCGGCGACAGAAGCGAAGCAAAAAGAAGTGCGATCGCAACCGCTGGAGCTGCCGGATGCTGCTACTGTGCTGGTGATTGACGACGATCCAGACGCGCGGGATTTGATGACCCGCTGCTTGTCGAAACAGGGATTTCAGGTGCGATCGTCGGCTAGCGGTCAAGCGGGGCTTCAGTTGGCTAAGGAGTTGCTTCCCGACGCGATTATTCTGGACGTGATGATGCCGAGCATGGATGGCTGGGCGGTGCTATCGGCGTTAAAAGCCGATCTGGATTTGGTTGATATTCCAGTGATTATGATAACTTTTTTGGACGACCAAAATCAGGGTTTGGAATTGGGAGCGGCGGAGTATGTGAGGAAGCCTGTCGATTACAAGCGCTTTGCTGCTTTATTGAGCAAATATCAGGGTATCGGGAAGTAGTTAGTTGGCTGTTGGCTGTTGGCTGTTGGCTGTTGGCTGTTGGCTGTTGGCTGTTGGCTGTTGGCTGTTGGCTGTTGGCTGTTGGCT
>NZ_JAUBRJ010000053.1:0-4117 GCF_036701805.1 Microcoleus sp. N3A4 | reverse complement strand
TGACTGTTGACTGTTGACTGTTGGCTGTTGTTATTAGTTATTAGTTATTAGTTATTGGTAGCAGATAACAACTAACAACTGACTGTTGACTGTTGACTGTTGGCTGTTGTTATTAGTTATTAGTTATTAGTTATTGGTAGCAGATAACAACTAACAACTAACAACTAACAACTGACTGTTGACTGTTGGCTGTTGGCTGTTGGCTGTTGGCTGTTGGCTGTTGGCTGTTGGCTGTTGGCTGTTGTTATTAGTTATTAGTTATTGGTAGCAGATAACAACTAACAACTAACAACTGACTGTTGACTGTTGGCTGTTGACTGTTGGCTGTTGGCTGTTGGCTGTTGTTATTAGTTATTAGTTATTCGTAGCAGATAACAACTAACAACTAACAACTAACAACTAACAACTAACAACTGACAACTAACAACTAACAACTAACAACTAACAAGTAACAACTAACAACTGACTAATTAATCTAAGAAGCCCATTAATGCCGAGCTATCGTCAATTTCGTTTGAAGCAATTGGCCGGTTTCCTCCCATTGTGGAGTAAACTTCATCAATGTGCAGAGTGCTGACACCAATAGGGCGGGCACCGGACATACTGAACATTTCGCTGACTTGCATGGCGCTAGAGCCGATCGGGCGGTTGCCCATTGTCGCCACCACTTCCAAGTCGCTGGATTCCACCGGGCGATTGCCTACAATGCCGTAGGTTTCGCTGAGGTGCAGGGTGCTAATGCCGATCGGGCGGTTCCCCGAAATCGAGACGGTCTCGCTGATGGTAAAATCGTCTGGGCCGACGGGGCGGTTGTCATGCATGAGTTGCGGCCGATAAAGTTGAATTCCTGTTGCTTTGGCATCCGTGGGTGGTGTCGGTTCGCTTTTGGAACTGCCTTTGCCGCGGCGGGCGATCGCTTTGCCTTTGCCTGTACCTGTGTTGCTGGTATCCATAATTCTTTTCCTCGCTGATTGCTGTTGATTGCTGGGTTCGGACAACTGCTTTTCTGGGCTTTCTGCTTTCTATTTCGGCCGATGATTAAAATAATATTACAAAGTCTAACTATTTTCTGAACCAATTGCAGAATCCCTGCATTTTTGTTAAGATTTATGGGTAATAGCTACATTTTCCTATGGTAACTGCGGCAGCATCTTTTCAATTGCAAGCGCCCTTCCAGCCCACAGGCGACCAACCGCTAGCGATCGCCCAACTCGTCAAAGGCATCGAAGCGGGCGATCGATTTCAAACCTTACTCGGCGCTACAGGTACGGGCAAAACCTTCTCCATTGCCTCGGTTATTGAAAAAATCGGCAGACCCACCTTAGTCTTAGCACACAACAAAACCCTAGCAGCTCAACTGTGCAACGAACTGCGAAATTTTTTCCCGAACAATGCAGTCGAATACTTTGTCAGTTATTACGACTACTACCAACCTGAAGCATACATCGCCGTCACCGATACTTTCATTGAGAAAACGGCAGCAATTAACGACGAGATCGATATGCTGCGGCACTCCGCCACGCGATCGCTCTTTGAACGCCGCGACGTAATTGTAGTTGCTTCAATTAGCTGCATCTACGGTTTGGGAATGCCCGCAGAATACCTGAAAGCTGCTATTCCTTTGCAAGTAGGAATGGAAGTCAACCAGCGGAAAGTTTTGCGCGATTTAGTCAACGTCCAATACAGCCGCAACGATATAGATTTAGGCAGAGGCAAATTTCGCGTCAAAGGCGATGTTTTGGAAATTGGCCCCGCTTACGAAGATAGAATTATTCGCGTTGAATTCTTCGGCGACGAAATCGATGCCATTCGCTACGTTGACCCCGTAACCGGTAAAATTATGGCAAGTACAACTGCTTTAAATATTTATCCGGCCCGCCACTTTGTGACGGCAGAAGATAAATTAGAGGCAGCTTGTCAAGGAATAGAACTCGAATTAGAAGACCGACTGGCAGAATTTGAAAAAGAGGGTAAACTATTAGAAGCTCAGCGAATAGAACAGCGCACCCGCTACGATTTGGAAATGCTGCGCGAGGTAGGTTACTGCAACGGAGTAGAGAATTATTCGCGGCATTTAGCAGGGAGAAATGCCGGGGAACCGCCAGAATGTTTGATTGATTATTTCCCGAAAGATTGGATGTTGGTGATAGATGAATCTCACGTGACAGTGCCGCAAATTCGGGGAATGTACAACGGCGACCAAGCGCGGAAAAAAGTATTGATCGAACACGGTTTTCGCTTGCCCAGCGCTGCTGATAACCGCCCTTTAAAAGCCGAGGAATTCTGGGCAAAAGAGAATCAGTGCATTTTTGTTTCTGCGACGCCTGGGGATTGGGAAATGGAAATATCGGAAGGCAGAGTTGCCGAGCAAGTAATTCGCCCTACCGGAGTAGTAGATCCGACTATTTTCGTGCGCCCGACGGAAGGACAAATTGACGATTTGTTGGGGGAAATTAAGGAGAGAGTAAGTCGGGACGAGCGAGTTTTGGTGACGACTTTAACCAAGCGGATGGCAGAAGATTTAACCGAATATTTGCAGGAAAGGGCGATTAGAGTTCGGTATTTGCACTCGGAAATTCAGTCTATTCAACGCATCGAAATTATCCAAGATTTGCAGGATGGTAAGTTTGATGTATTGATTGGTGTTAACTTGCTGCGGGAAGGTTTGGATTTGCCGGAAGTTTCGCTGGTGGTAATTTTGGATGCGGATAAAGAGGGGTTTTTGCGATCGGGACGTTCGTTGATTCAAACGATTGGAAGGGCGGCGCGGCACGTTCAGGGACAGGCGATTTTGTACGCGGATAATTTGACTGACAGTATGGTTAAGGCGATCGACGAAACCGATCGACGCCGGGGGATTCAGCTAGCGTACAATAAGATGCACGGGATTACGCCGCAGCCGATCGCGAAAAAGCGATCGAGTAATGCGATTTTGGCATTTTTAGACGTGTCGCGCAAGCTGAATTCTCAGCAGTTGGAGGAGGTTTACGAACAGGTAAACGAGTTATCTTTGGATGAGATTCCTCAGTTAATCGGGCGGTTGGAAGCGCAGATGAAGGCGGCGGCGAAGAAGTTGGAGTTTGAGGAGGCGGGTAAATTGCGCGATCGGATTAAGCATTTGCGGGATAAGCTATTGGGACAATAAGGAAGAGTGGGAGGATATGATGTTCGATCGCATTACCTTCGATCCAAAACAACGGAGGACACGGCAGTGCCGTTTCCCTACCCGAAAATAATCAATCTTCCTCAATCAGAGATGTAACTGTTAGAGTCGATAGGGGCATCTCTACCCCTACCTCTCCTTCAATTAGAGTCGATGCCTGTGTTACCACAGGACACCTCTCCTTCAGAACGCGGACGTGCAGCTTTCACTGCATCCTGCTCCCATTGGTCACAAGTTAAGGCAAAGTAATGTTTGTCAATGAGATAATATACTTAGTTAGGGCTTGCTGAATAAGCCTAAAACCCTTACCTGAAAAGACTTTGACTCGCGAGCGGCGCGGATAAAGTGTAAGACTATGAGCTAAAATTAGTCAAAAGCCATGCAGAGTATCACTTTCGTTCATGTACCGAAAACTTGACTAGGGCCCCAAAAGCACCGTCCAACTTTGACCTTAACGGACAGGGACAATTATCAGAGAATAATCGTTGGGTAATCATGGCAAAAATAATTCCGTGGTCAGAATTTGAAGTAGAATATGCCAAAAATTTCACCTGTTCAACGGGAGCGCCCGCCAAATCGTTTCGTATGGCCTTGGGGGCATTAATAATCAAAGAAAGATTAGTAACTAGCGACGCCGAAACAGTAGAACAAATAAGAGAAAACCCATACCTACAATACTTCCTAGGTCTGAGTGGTTATAGTAATGAAGCACCATTCGACTCATCCATGTTCGTTTATTTTCGGCAAAGAATAGGTGTCAACCCGAGGCAATAAAATCAATGAAAAAATGGTAAAAAACCAGACCCAAGTGCAAGGAGAGGAAGTAGAAAAAAAGTCATCAGACCTAAGTGAGCCTAAGAATCAAGGAAAATTAATAGTAAGGATTCAGGTCATGTGAAAAGCAGTAAAACCTATACGGTGTAACCATTTGATCGAATAATCATCAAATATACA